>JBBSII010000161.1:0-8451 GCA_038232175.1 Thermomicrobiales bacterium | reverse complement strand
TCTACGCGCACGCCCTCAGCGACACGCAGGGAGAGGCCAATACGACGCCGCCCGCGTTCGCCTTCGCGGGGACGGCGTGACGCGCTCCGTCCCCGTGGCGTCCCCATGAGCGCAAGAGACAAGAAAACCGCCCCAGCGATGGAGGCGGTTTTTCTAACTATGCAAAGGGAAAGATGGTCGGGGCGAGAGGATTTGAACCTCCGACCCCCTGCTCCCAAAGCAGGTGCGCTACCGGGCTGCGCCACACCCCGATTCCGCCGGTAGCATAGCCGACCTTGCCCGAACGGTCAACCGACGCCGCGCATGTGATACGCTATGCGCCTGTCGTTGGGGAAGATCGTCGGAAAGGTGTACGGCAACCGATGTTCATGCACGCTGGCAAGCCGATGCGCGGCGTCGCGCAGCCGACACGCGAGGCGGTCGCCGGGTTGCCGCAATTGCGCATCTCGCGGCACCCCATCGTCGCGCACAAATTGACGATCTTGCGGGATATGACCACGCCAAGTGCCGCGTTTCGCCACGCGCTGACGGACCTGACGGTCTGCCTTGCGTACGAGGCGCTGGCGGAGATGGTCGCGGCGCCGACGCGCGTCCGGACGCCGCTCGAGGAGACGGACGGTACGATTCTCGGCGAGCGGTTCGCCATCGTGCCAATTCTCCGCGCCGGGCTGGGAATGGTCGATGGCTTCCTGACGCTCTTCCCCTCTCTCCAGGTCTGGCACCTCGGCCTCTATCGGGACGAAACCTCGCTCCAACCCGTCACGTACTACAATCGCCTCCCCCGCCTCGCGACGGTCGATACCTGCTTCGTCCTCGACCCGATGCTGGCGACGGGTGGGAGCGCGGTGCAGACCATCGCCATCCTCAAGGAGTGGGGCGCGCGCAGCATCTCCTACGTCGGCGTCATCGCCGCGCCGTACGGTGTCGAGCGGCTGGCGAAGGCGCATCCCGATGTCTCGATGTACGTCGGCGCGCTCGACCGCGAATTGAACGAGGATGGCTACATCGTGCCCGGTCTGGGCGATGCCGGCGACCGGCTCTATCACACCGGCAACGATCTCTCGAACTCGGAGAATGCCGAGTAAGTCAGTCAATTGTAGCGAAGGAGAGGAACACGAATGACGAGTTTACTGGAACGCCAATCGACGCCACGACCCGGAACATGGGAGACGCCGCTCTCCGCGAACATCATCTCCCAGGTCCGGCTCATCGGCTCGCCGCTCGTCTCGCCAGACGGCCGGTACGTTGCGTACGTCGAGGATTACAACCAGCGCGCCGACCTCTGGATCATGCCCACCGGCGGCGGCAGTGCGCGCCTCGTCACCGCCGATGCGCCATCGACCCCGGCGTTCACGGGCAGCGTCGGCTCGGGCTTCACTTGGACGCCGGATAGCGCCTCACTCCTCTACACCTCCACCGACGACGGCAAGCTGCACCGTGTCTCCCGCGATGGCGGCAAAGCGCCCGCGATCACCGATGGCCCCGGCAGCAACGCCTCGCCGAGCGTCGCGCCCAACGGTGCGTTCGTCGCGTACCTCGTTGATCGCGGCGATGTGGACGATCAGATGTTCGTCGCCGTCCGCGACCTCAACACGACCACGCCGACGACGCGGCGGCTGACGCCCGATGGGATTTTCGCGAGCGGCCCGCATGTATCGCCCGATAGCACGCGCGTCGCCTGCGTCGTGCTCGACACGTACGGGCGCTGGAGCCACGACACGCAGATCGCCGTGATCGACCTCGCATCCGGCACCATCGACGTGCTCACGCCGACGGATGAAGTCGTTAATACCTTCCCGCAGTGGTCGCCCGACGGCGCGACGATTGCCTTCCTCTCCGACCGGAGCGGGTACGCGAATGTCTGGCTCGTGGCCGCCACGGGCGGTGCGGCACGACCGCTCGCGCCCGAACCGTTTGAGCAGGGCGAGCCGCGCTGGTCGCCGGACGGCGCGCGGATCACGTACACGCGCAACGCCGAGGCCGATATTCAGGTCTACGTGGCGGAGGTCGCGTCCAGCAAGACGCAGCGCATCTCGACCGACCACGGCGTCAACACGGGCATCTCCTGGGCGCGCGACGGCGAATCCGTCTGCGCGCTGCACCAGAGCGCCGAGCGCGCGCCGAATGTCGTGCGGTACGCGGTCGGCGGCAATGCACCGATCCGGCTCACCGAGAACGCGCCGGGTGGCCTGGATAACCCGGAGTCGTTCGTCTACCCCGAGCACGTCGCGTGGCAATCGACGGACGGCACCGAGGTCTACGGGCTGCTCCTGACGCCGAAGCGCGTCGTGCCGAATGGGCACCCCGCGCTCATCCACATCCACGGCGGGCCAACGTCGCAGACTTTGACGCAGTGGGACCCGATCTCGCAGTACTGGGTCTCGCGCGGGTGGACGGTGCTGAAGCCGAACTTCCGGGGCAGCACCGGCTATGGCCGCAGATACACCGATCTCCTGCACGGCACCTGGACCGACCTCGACTTGCAGGACAATATCACCAGCGTCAATGTGCTGCGCGAGCGGGGCCTGCTTGACGAGCGGCGTGTCGTCGCGTGGGGCGGCAGTGGTGGTGGCCTCGCGACCTTCGCGTGTATGGCGATGGCGCCGGGGAAGTTCACGGCGGGTGTCGCTCTCTACGGCGTGAGCGACTACGTCAACTTCCGCCACCAGACCGACCGCCTCGCCCGCTACCTGTTCGACGGCGAACTCGGCGGGATCGAGGAGAATTACGACCTCTGGGTGGAGCGCTCGCCCGTCACCCACGCCGCGAAGACGCAAGGCCCGCTGCTCGTCCTGCACGGCGACGCGGACAAGCGCGTGCCGCCTGTGCAGTCCGAGGTGATGGTCGATGCCCTCCGCAACGCGGGCAAGACCGTCGAGCATCACGTCTACCCCGGCGAGGCGCACGGCTGGCGCAAGTCCGCGACGATCCGCGACTACATCACGCGGATGGAAGCCTTCCTGACCCGCTACGTGCTCGACCGCTAGAGAGAGGAACGCAGGCTTCGGAGCCAATTGCATAACCATTCCCCTCCCCTCTCCATCGCCCTGAGAGCGCGGCTCGCATCAGTCCCGTGCGGCGATGGAGAGGGGCCGGGGGGTGAGGAACGGAGCGCACATGCCGACCGACAATCGCGACCGACTGATCATTCGTGGCGGCGCCATCGTCACGGAAACGGCGATGCTTCGCGCCGATCTCGTCATCGACGGCGAGCGCATCGTCGGACTGGAGACGCACGCCGCGATACCCGATGGCGCGCGGGTGATCGACGCCGCAGGGCTGCTCGTGCTCCCCGGCGGCGTGGACGCGCACATCCACGCGCGCGACCCCGATGAGCCATTGGTGGAAGGCTTCCACACCGCGACGATGGCCGCCGCTGCCGGGGGCATCACAACGGTAATCGAGATGCCGCAGGCGGTGCCGCTCGCCGCTGATGGCGCGTCGTTCCGCGTGCGCCGCGCGGCGGCGGAACGGAACGCGGTGATCGATGTCGCGATGTACGGTGCGGTGGTCGGTGGCGTGACGACGGCGACGCAGCTCGCGGAGATGCGCGCGGCGGGCGCGATTGCCTTCAAGGCGTTCATGGGCGGCGGGTCGGTCGGCATGACGCCCGTCAGCGACGTTGACATCCTCCGCACGCTCGAAACGCTCCGTGACAGTGACAGGGGCATGATTTTCACCGTCCACGCGGAGAACGCGGCGCTCGTCGCCGATGGCATCAGCCGGATGCAGGCCGAGGGCAGCGTCGATCCGCTGGCGCACGCGCGCTCCCGCCCCGCGCCGTATGAGGCCGAGGCAGTGCAACGGGCAATCTTCCTCGCGGAGGTGACGGGTGGGCGACTGCACATCGCGCACGTCTCCTGCCAATTGGCGCTGGAGTTCATCCAATCGGCGAAGGCACGCGGCGTCCATGTCACTGCCGAAACATGCCCGCAGTACCTCGTGATGGACGTCTCCGATCTCGCGCGGAAGGGCGGGTTCGCACGCTGCGCCCCACCGCTCCGCACGCGCGGCGACGTGGAGGCGATGTGGCGCGGCCTCGCGGACGGCACGCTCGATTTCGTCTGCTCCGACCATTGCGGCTACACCATTGCATCGAAGGAAGCGGGCTGGGCGAACATCTTCGATGCGCCGCAGGGCCTCTCCGTGATCCAGCACATGCTCCCCATCGTCTACGATGCCGCGATCAATCTTCGCGGGTGGTCCTGGCCCGACCTTGTGCGCCGAACAGCGACGGGACCCGCGCGCATCTTCGGCCTCGGCCCGCGCAAAGGGAGCCTGACACTCGGTGCGGACGCCGATATCGTCCTCTACGACCCCGCGCCGGAGACGACCATCGCGAATAGTGACCACCTGCTGACGCGCCAGAAGTGGACCGCGTTCGCCGGCAGGCAACTGCGCGGGCGCGTCGTCCGCACAATCGTGCGCGGGCGCGATGTCTACCGGGAAGGTTCAATCGTCGCGGACGCAGGGAGCGGGCGGTTCCTGACGCCGGAATACGCCACCGCAGCCGGGGCGACCGCGTGAGCGCCGCCCGAAGCGTACCTACTCTCGTCCCACCATTTGCGTCGTCCCTCAACGTACGAGGCGGCGGCAACGCGCGATCCCACGGCACCTTCCCGCCGCCCCGATACAACTGCCCCATGTGCGCGAATGTATCCATGTGCCTCCCCGTACCTTGGATGCCTGCATTCGCGGCGCGACTACGCGCTCGTCGCGCGCACCTGTTGCAGCGTCTCGCGCACTTGGCGCAGATGCGTGTGTTCGTGACGGACGAACTGCGCGAGGAGTTGCCGCCCCGTCCGCTCCCCGGTGCGATATGGCCATGCGGCCTCCCAGTCCTCGATTGGGAGGCTGCGCATGGCGATGAGAACGGCTTCATGCTCCGCCCGGAATGTCTCGATCAATGCCCCGAGCGGCTGACGCGGCACGGGTCGCATGATGCTCACGCCCCGTTTGGGGCCACTGCCGCCCGCGAAGGTCTGGCGCGCATAGGCGTTCACCGCGAGGAGATGCGTGATAATTTGCGCGATGGACCACTCACCCGCGCGCGGCGCGGCGGTCGCCTCCGTTTCCGTGACGCCTTGCAAATCCTCCCTGAGAATGGCAGGCACCGCGCCGTATGCGTCGAGGAAAGGTTCGAGCGGGCTTTCCGCCGTCATTCGCTGCCTGGGATTGAACGTCATCGGCCACTCTCCGTGTGTTGCGATGCGTGCGCACGCCGCACAACCGCCGCCGCCAACACTGCGGTCGGGTCGATCACCGGGACGGGCGCATCCCCTTCCGTGAAGACGAGCGGCAGTTCGGTGCATCCGGCGATGAGCAGTCTCGCGCCTTGACCGATGAGATAGGTTGCGGCTGCACCGACGAGCGCGGTCACGTCCGCGCCCGTATCGCCCGCCTTGACGCGGTGAATCGCCGTCATCACCTGTTGCTGATGGGCGTCGTCCGGCACCGCGACCTCGACGTGATGCGTTGCGAATGCCCGCTGATACAGCCCCACGGTGATCGTCCCCGTCGTCGCGAGCAACCCGACGCGCTCCACGCGGGGATAGCGAATCTCCACCATCGCCGCCGTCTCCTCCATCATGTCGAGAAATGGCACAGGCACATCGCGCGCAAGGACGGTCAGGAAGGCGTGCGCGGTGTTGCAGGGAATCGCAATCAGATCGGCCCCATCGGCGGCGAGCGCCCGCGCGCCACGCAGGAGCAGCGGCATCGGGTCCGCGCCGCCGTGCAGCAGCGCATCCGTCCGATCCGGGACGCTCGGATCCGCCCAGATGACGACGTGCAGATGATCCTGATCGCGCGTGGCGGACGTCGCCGCAATAATCTTTGTGTAGAAGTCGGCGGTCGCGGCAGGTCCCATCCCCCCGAGAATGCCGACAATTGGGCGTGCCATCTGCTGCTCCTTTCGCGCCGTCTCCGAGGCGAGTATAACGGCGGAGGACGTGTTATGCTTCTCTTAAGAGGAAAGAACGAGGATGACGACGATCAATCAGCAATCCACACCCGCACAACCCGATACGCTGCCGACCGACGCGCTCAATCGCTACCTGTACGGCGGCGATCCCACCGAGCGCATCGTCGCCGTCGAGCGGAGCGGCCCCGACCGGATGCGCGTCTATCGCCGCGTCGATGGTCACGTCAACGAGGAACGCGCGTCCTTCCGCCCGTGGCTGCTCGCGCCGGACGAGCCACAGTGGACCGATCTCGCATCGGACGTGCGTGTTTCCCGGCTGGCCGGTGAGGCGCACTTCCGCTGGTTCGTGGAGTGTCGCAACTGGAATGTCTTCCAGGAACTACGGAATCGGTATCGCGACGCGGGCGGCGAACCCTTGCTATTCAACTCCCCCGTCCAGCAATATCTCACCAGTTCCGGTCGGACGCTCTTCAAGGGCATGGTCTACGACGATCTGCTGCGCCTGCAACTCGACATTGAGGCGACCTCGCTCGACCCACTCACGCCGCAAGCGCGGGTTTTTCTCGTCAGCGCGCGCACAAGCGCCGGTGAGGAGCGGCTGTTCGGCGCGGCGGGCGAGGACGAAACGACGATCCTCGAAGACCTCACCGCGTTCATCCGCGCAGTGGACCCCGACATGATCGAGGGTCACAACATTTTCAACTATGACCTGCCCTATTTGCTCGCACGCGCCGCTGCATGCAATGTGCCGCTCATCTGGGGGCGCGATGGCTCGGTCATCCGCCCCGGCACGAATGCACGGACACAGTTCAAGGTCGGCGCGCGGTCGATCCCCTATCAGCCGCACTTCATCTACGGGCGGCACATCATCGACACGTATCAGCAGATTCAGCGGTATGACGTGGCCGGTAATCACTCCAGTTACGGGTTGAAGCCGGTGATCGAGGCACTCGGTTACACGCGCGACGACCGGGAATTCATCCCCGGCGCGGAGATTGCCGATGTCTGGGCGGAAGACCCAACACGAGTGATTCGCTACGCGCTCGACGATGTGCGCGATGTCGCGATCCTGAGCGACCTCTGCGTCCCGACGGAGTTTTACCAGTCGCAGATTGTCCCGGATGCCTTGCAGGACATCGCGACGGGTGGCCCCGGCGAGAAGATCAACGACCTGATGGTGCGCATTTACCTCGGCGAGCGTCAATCCATCCCCAAGCCGGAACCCGCGCGGGACTACCCCGGCGGCTATGCGGATGTGCTGCGCGCCGGTGTCTTCAAGCCGGTCGTCAAGTGCGACGTCGCGAGCATGTACCCGAGCATCATGCTCACCTGGCAGATCGGCTCGCGGCGCGACCCGCTCGGCGTGACCCTGCCCCTGCTGCGGACCCTGACGGAGCGCCGACTGCACGCGAAGGCCGAGGCGCGGCGCGCGACGGGGCGCGAGCGCGGCTACTGGCAGGGAATCCAGGGCAGTTTCAAAGTGCTCATCAACTCGTTTTACGGCAACCTCGGCTACTCGCGCGCCTTCTTCAACGACTTCGGCGCCGCCGAAGAAGTGACGCTGCGCGGCCAGGAAATCATCAAGTCGGTGGTGCGGGAGCTGGAGGCGAATGGCGCGACGCCGATTGAAGTGGATACCGACGGCGTCTACTTTTTGCCTCCCGCCTCTGTGGCCGCCGACGAATCGGCCGAGGAAGTCTATCTGACGCAGATCGCGAAGGCATTGCCCGCCGGCATCGAACTCGCCTACGACGGCTCGTATGCCGGTATGGTCTCCCTGAAGATGAAGAATTACGCCCTCGTCGAGCGTGACGGACGAACAATCCTCAAGGGAAGCAGCCTGCGGAGCCGTCGAGAAGAACCGCTTCTTCGCGCATTCCTTCAGGAAGCGGTCACACTGTTCGTTGCGGGATCGAAGGAAGCGGTCCGCGAACTCTACCTCTCATTTGCTAGACGCATTCAGCGCAAGGAATATGAACCGCGTGCGATTTGCCGCTGGGAAACCGTGACTGAGAAGACCTTCTCAAGCGACAGCAACCGGCGGCTCGCCGAGGCGGCGCGTGGGATCGCGGTTGGCGAACGGCTGGAAGTCTATCAATGCGCGGACGGAACCCTGGGGCGGCTCGAAAACTACGCTCACGACGAAGACACAAACTATTTGCTGCGGCGTCTCCGCGATATGGCGGACCGCTTCAGCACCTTGTTTGACGACGCCCACGACCATGATTACCACTTCCCGCTGCTCACCGCGACGAGTGATCTCGCCAGTGTGCGTGACGCACGGCCGATCAAACAACTCGGCCTGTTCTGACCAAGCCAAACAGAATAAGCAGCACCAGCCTCACACGTGCAAAAAGAGACGCCACCGAAGTCGGTAGCGTCTCAACAATTCAGAAACTGGTAGCGGGGGTGGGATTCGAACCCACGACCTTTGGGTTATGAGCCCAACGAGCTGCCGCTGCTCCACCCCGCGACGAGGGTCGGGGGCGCGGGCGGGGGGCGGGACGGATCAGTGTGCAGGCGCGGGG
>JBBSII010000160.1:0-8457 GCA_038232175.1 Thermomicrobiales bacterium | reverse complement strand
GGCGTGTGCCGCAGGCTACGGCGACTCGCTCTGCCGCGACACCCGCTGTCGGCTCGTAAGCCAGACATGGATGATACGCTGCACGGCGGTAATGTACGTGAGGACGGCGAGCAGCCAGAGAATGATGTCCGTCCAGCCAAGGAGCAGAAAGGCGCCCAGCCCGACGACGCGCTCCGGGCGGGCCAACAAGCCGACCTCATTGTCGTAGCCGAGGGCTTCGGCACGCGCGCGCGCATAGGAGACGAGGAGCGACCCCGTCGCACACGCATAGACGAGGAGCGTGCGCGTTGCGGCGTGGGTCGGGTCGTGCTGGATGTGCCAGAGCAGGCCACCGAAGAGGATGACTTCCGAGTAGCGATCCAGCGTGGAATCAAGGAACGCGCCGTACTTCGAGCTGCGCCCCGTCGCGCGGGCGAGAGCGCCATCGACCATATCGAAGGGCGCGGCGACGAGCAGCAGCAAGCCACCGAGGCCGAAGCGGCCCGTCGCGAGCACCACCGCAACGCCGCAGTTGATCGCGAACCCGAGCATGCTCGCGAGGTCCGGCGTCAGGCCCGTGCGCGCGAGGACGCCACCGATCCGATCCATGCGCGAACGGACGCCATCCTTGACGAGGTTGGAGATCATCGAGCCGCGACACCGAGCGCGGCGACGCGCCGCTGCAACCGTCCGGCCTGCTCGTACTGCGCCACGACCCGCTTCCCGACCTCCGTCCATGAGTAGTTCATCGCCGTCGCGCGCCCAGCGCCGCCCATCGCGCGGGCGAGGGAGCGATCCGCGAGCAGACGAACGAGCGCGATAGCCAGCGCCGATGACGACTCCGGCTCGACCATCAGCCCCTCGACGCCATTCGTGAGGATGCCCTGATGACCCGGAATCGCCGTCGTCACCACTGCTTTGCCGGACGCCATCGCCTCCATCACGACCATACCGAACGACTCGCGCCCCGTCGCGGGCGAGCAGAAGACGTCCGCGCTCGCGTAGCAGCGGGGCAAATCCGCGTTGCTCGCGAAGCCGACAAACTCGACATTGCGCTCCAGGCCCTGGCTCTCGATGAAGCGCAAGTACCGCTTCGGCTGCCCCTGCCCGACGACGAGCAGGCGCACATCCGGGTACTGTTTGCGCACGAGAGCAATGGCGCGCGTCAGATACTTGAACCCCTTGCGCGCGTCGTTGTACCGACCGACGAAGAGGATGGTTGGTCGCCCGTCGCGATACTGCGGCAGGGGCGCGATATGCGCGCCGTAGCGGTCCAATTCGATGCCGTTGGGGATGACGACCATCCGGCCCGGGAAGTAACTCTGCACGTAGCGGCGCGCCGCCTGGGATACTGCGATGCGCCCGTGGAGCCTGCGGAAGTCCCCGCGCAGATAGGGCCGGAATGTCGCATACCCCATGTTCGACTCGCTGAAGGCGTGGAACGTCCCGACGTTGATGCTCGTCGAATGGCTCAAGACGACGTGCGGCAGGTTCGGCATCAACGGCTCATGCAGATGGATGATGTCGAACTGCTCCTGCCGAAGCACTTCCTTGACCGGGCGACTGAGGGCGAAGGGTTGCAGCGTGATCCGCGCGGTCGAGCCATTCGCGGGGAACTTCACCGCCCGCCCGATGCCGTAGAAGTCCTGCCCCACGACGAAATCATCGTCGCTGCCGGTGCTCGTCGGCGCGAGCACCGTCACCTGATGCCCCATCACGCGCAACTCGTGCGACAGGTGATGGATATGGTCCGCCACCCCGCCAGGGTAACTGATGTCGTACGGCGAAACGAGGCCGACTTTCATTCGTCGCCTCCGCAGTTAGGACTGAGGACTGAGGACTGAGGACTGAGGGAAGATTCGGCATCCAGCCTCTGGCTTCCGGCTTCTCGCTTCTGCCCTCTCCCCGCGATCTCGCGCACCTTGCGGGCGGGGACGAGCACCCACGCGCGGTAGAGGCTCTCCGAAGCGATCGCACGGTGTTCCCCGAACGTCCAGAAGCGACCGTGTGCGCGGGTCTGGTGCCGCGCGAACGCGGCGCGAAGGTCGTGCGGTGTCGTGCCGGGGAAGGTTGTGTACGCCGTGCCGATCATCGACGTGGCGTGCGCGTCGCTCCCCGCCATCACTGGGAGGTTGAGCACCGTCTGATTCAGATCGCGCGCCCGCCGACAAGCGACGCGCCCCGCGACGCTCGAGTTGAGCATCTCCACCGCGTCGAAGTAGACGCCACTGGCACGCCCCGCGTCACCGAGCGCGTGAATCCGGCGCAGTTTGCGCTCGCCGATGCTCGTTGTCAGCCACGACATCGGGTGCGGCACGATCGCGATACCGCCCGCCTCGTGGATCGCCGCGAGCGTCGCGTCGATCGATTTCAGCATCGGGAAGGCGCGATCAACGAAGAGTGCGAGCACATGCCCGTGGCGGGTCGTCACCTCCGTCCCCGCGATCACCTGCACGCGCAAGCCTTCATGGGCCACAATTTCTTGTGCCCTGAGCGCACCACGAATTGCGTCGTGATCGGTGATCGCGACGACATCGAGGTTGGTCTGTGTTTCGGCATAATCGAGGAGATCGCGCACGCTCTGGAGGCCGTCAACTTCGTCCGTATGAAGGTGAACATCCGCACGGCCCGTTCGCGGCACGGGCAGGTTGCTCACTTGCACGCTCGTCGGTACGCCGTCCACCCGTGATTGCTCCCTCAAGAAAGTCATCAATGCATGCCCGCAGTATACGCATCGGCGCGCATTCCGTCCAAACCTGCGCCGCATGGAACCCAACATGGCGGGAGAAGAAGAGGGCAGGCGCAATGCCTGCCCTCCGAAACTCAATCGTCGTGCCATCGCGCCGGGTTACGCACCCGCCTCGCGGTACTCGCCCTCGATTGTTTCGTCACCGTGGGCGCCGGGTGTGCCAGTCGCGCCGGTGGCGTCGGGCTGGCCATACATCGCCTGCCCAATTTTGCCGAGCGCCGTGTCGAGTTCCGTCTGCGCCATCGCCATGCGCGTGGTGTCGTTGCCCGTGAGCGCGTCATTCGCCGCGCGAATCTTGTCCTCAACCTCGGTCTTGACGGCCCCGTCGATCTTGTCCGCGAAATCCTTCAGGCTCTTCTCCGCCGTGTAGACGGAGGATTCGAGATGGTTACGCGTCTCGATTTGCTCGCGGCGCTGCCGGTCCTCGTCGGCGTGCGACTGCGCCTCGTTGACCATCCGCTTAATCTCGGCCTCCGACAGACCGCTGGATGCGGTGATCGTGACACTCTGCTGCTTGCCGGACGCGGTGTCCTTCGCGCTGACGTTGACGATGCCGTTCGCGTCGATGTCGAAGGTCACTTCGATCTGCGGCATGCCGCGCGGTGATGGTGGGATGCCATCCAGGATGAACTTTGCGAGGGTCTTGTTCTCGCCCGCCAGCGCGCGCTCGCCTTGCAAAACGTGGATTTCGACCTGCGGCTGGTTGTCCGACGCGGTGCTGAAGACCTGGCTCTTGCGCGTCGGAATCGTCGTGTTCCGCTCAATCAGCGGCGTCGAGACCCCGCCGAGTGTCTCGATGCCGAGCGTCAGCGGCGTGACATCGAGGAGCAGGACATCCTTCACCTCGCCGCCGAGCACGCCCGCCTGGATCGCCGCACCGAGCGCGACCACCTCGTCCGGGTTGATCGTGCGGTTTGGCTCCTTGCCGAAGAACTTGCCGACCTTCTCCTGCACCGCCGGCATCCGGGTCTGCCCACCGACGAGCAGCACCTCGTCCACCTTGTTCGGCTGCAACTCGGCATCCTTCAGGGCCGCCTCCATCGGGCCAATCGTCGCATCGACGAGCGGGCCGACGAGTTGCTCCAGTTTCGAGCGCGTCAGCGTAACATTGAGATGCTTCGGGCCGGTCGCGTCCGCCGTGATGAACGGGAGCGAGACGTCCGTCTGCTGCGTGGACGACAGCTCGATCTTCGCCTTCTCCGCCGCCTCCTTCAGCCGCTGCAACGCCTGCCGATCGCTGCGCAGGTCGATGCCATTCTCGCGCTTGAACTCGTCCGCCAGCCAGTTGATGATCTGCTGGTCGAAGTCGTCGCCGCCGAGATGGGTGTCACCGTTCGTCGCCTTGACCTCGAAGACTCCCTCGGAGATGTCGAGCACGGAGATGTCGTACGTACCGCCGCCGAGGTCGTAGACGGCGATCTCCTCGTCCTTCTGCTTGTCGAGGCCGTACGCGAGCGATGAGGCCGTCGGCTCATTGATGATGCGGAGCACATCGAGGCCCGCGATTCGGCCCGCGTCCTTCGTTGCCTGCCGCTGCGCGTCGTTGAAGTACGCCGGGACGGTGATGACCGCCTTATCCACCTTGTCACCGAGGTATGCCTCCGCATCCGTCTTCAGCTTCTGGAGAATCATCGCGGAGATTTCCTGCGGCGAGAAGGTCTTGCTACCCATGTGCACCTGCACATCGCCGTTCGACGCGGCGGAAATCCTGTACGGGACGAGCTTCGCGTCGTGCTCAATTGATGGGTCGTTGAATTTGCGCCCGATGAACCGCTTCACGGAGAAGACAGTGTTCTCCGGATTCATCACGGCCTGCCGCTTCGCGAATTGCCCGACGAGTCGCTCGCCGCCCGGCGTGATCGCCACCACGGAGGGCGTCAACCGACTCCCTTCCGCATTCGGGATCACCGTCGCCTCGCCACCCTCCATGACCGCCATGACGGAGTTTGTCGTCCCCAGGTCAATACCAATCGTTCGTGCCATTGTTGTTCCTTTCAATATTTTCGTAGGGGCGGTGCTTGAACCGCCCTCTCCGGACCATCGTGTCGGCGCTATTCGTGCAGAATCTGGCAGGTGACGGAGGGCGGTTCGAGCACCGCCCCTACGCCTTGCCCACCTTCACCAGCGCGGGGCGGATGATGTTGCCGTGCAGCGTGTAGCCGCGCCGTAACTCCGCGACGACGAAATCGCCGCCATTGTCCTCGACCATCACGGCTTCGTGCAGCGCCGGGTCGAACTTCTGGCCCGCCGCCGCGATCGGCTGGACGCCCTCGCTTTCGAGCACATTGCGCAGTTTGTGCGCCACGAGCGCGACGCCGTTGACCCAGCCCTCCGCCGCCGATCCCTGTGGGATGTTCGCGAGCGCGAGGTCGAAGTCATCGAGCACCGGCAGCACCTTCGCGATGACGATCATGCCCGCCATCTGCGCGTCGCGCTGCTTCTCCTGCTCCACGCGGCGCTTGTAGTTCAGCAGTTCCGCCCGCGCGCGCTGCCAACTGTCGAGCAATTCCGCGCTGCGGGCGCGCTCCGCTTCGAGTTGCGCCACAGGGTCATTGGCCGTCGCGGTCGCCGCCCCAGCCTCCGCTGCGGTTGGCTGGTCGGGCACGGTCTCCATCGTCTGTTCTTCGCTCATACATACCACCCTTTGTGTTCGCCGTCTTCGCTACATTTCAAGACGCGGGTCTCGCGTCGTGTACAACTCGGTCAGGAGATCGCTGAGCACCTCGGAGACGTATCGCACCGAGGAGATCGTGCGCTCGTAGTACATGCGCGTCGGCCCGAGCACCGCGACCAGCCCCGTCACCTCAGACGGGATGCCGTACGTGGCAAGGACGATGCCGAAGTCGCGCAGGGAATCCCAGCGGTTTTCCGCACCGATGATCACCTGCACGCTGTTGATCCGTTCGGCGTCCTCCGTCGCGACCAGCAGTTGCGGCAGCAACGCCGTCAGCAGCGCGCCGCCGCGCAGCATCTCGATCAGGCGACCCGCGCGCTCCTGCTCGCCGAACTCCGGCTGTTGCAGGATGTTGCCGAGGCCATCGTGGACGACCTCCGCGCTCATCGCCTCCTCAAGGTTGCGGAGCATCCGCGCGGACTCCTCCGCGACGATCCGGTCGATCCCCTGCAACCCCTCCGCGACGGTCTGCACCTCGTCCCGCCCGAGGTTCGCGAGGCGTGTGCTCGCGCGATCCGCGACCACCCGCAGGTTCGCCTGATCGGCGATCTCCGGCAGCGTCACCATCGTCTGGCGCACCGCGCCCTCGCGCGTGACGAGCACGAGGAGCGCCGTTCGCTCCTGCACGGAGATCAACTCTACGTTCTTTACCCGTGGCAGCCGCGCGCGCGGCGTCGTCACGACCGAGACATTGCCCGCGACCCGCGCAAGCACCGATGCAGCCAGTTTCACCCACTCATCGAGGTGCACTTCGACCTGATGGAACTGGTGCCGGATCAGCATCTGCTCGTTCGTCGAGAGTTTCGGCTGATCCATCAGCCGCTCGACGTAGTAGCGGTAGCCCGCGTCCGTCGGCGTGCGCCCGCCGGAGGTGTGCGCCTGCTGAATGAATCCGTGCCGTTCGAGGAGCGCCATGTCGTTGCGCACCGTGGCGCTGCTGATGTCGAGTCCGCCGCGCTCGACGACGGTTTTCGAGCCGACGGCGCGCGTCGTCGCGGTGTACTCGCGCACGAGTAACCGCAGAATCCGCTCTTGCCGATCGCTCAGCCGCATGTCCAACGCACTACTCCTTTGGTTAGCACTCTCGCCTCACGACTGCTAACAACGAGACGATACCACTTGATACAGCCCATGTCAAGTCAAACATCCATAGTTATGTCAACTCGCTACTGGCAAGGACCAGGGTTTTGCCGTACCATTACGCTCCGGATTTCCGCTCGTGTGAAAGGTAGGCGATGGACGCTCTCACGACACAAAACGAACAGCGCGTCCTCCCCCGGACGGCACGGCGGGCGACGAGCGGCGCGTTGACGCTGGCCAATGTCCCGCTGACAAACTTCGCGCTGCGATACGGCACGCCGCTCTATTTGTTCGACGACGAACACATCCGCTCTACCCTCTGGCAGTTCAAGCGGGCGTTCGCGGAGCGTCTGCCGCCGCCCGCCACATTTACGCTCTCGTACGCCTCCAAAGCGTTCCTCTGCACCGCGGTCGTGCAGATGCTGCACGAGGAGACGGTCGGACTGGATGTGAACTCCGGCGGCGAACTTTATATCGCCCTCCACGGCGGGATGCCCGCCGAACAGATTCACATGCACGGCAACGCGAAGACGGCGGACGAGTTGCGGATGGCGGTCGAGCGGGGCGTGGGGCGGATCGTCGTCGATAACATGACGGAACTCGCCGCGCTCGACCGGATCGCCGGGTCGCTCGGTCGGCGGGTCGCCATCTGGCTCCGCTGCAACCCCGGCGTGGAGGCGCACACGCACGCCGCGATGGCGACGGGGCACCTCGACTCGAAGTTCGGCTTGCCGATTGAGACGGGGGACGCGGCGCGCGCCGTCGTCGCGGCGCTCGCGACGGACCATCTCGATCTCGTTGGGCTGCATGCGCACATCGGCTCCTCGATTGCCGACGCGGAACCCTACCAGCAGACCGCGACGCGCTTCATCACCTTCGCGAGCGAGATGCGCGCCCGATATGGCTGGACGATGCGGGAGTGCAGCCCTGGCGGCGGGTTCGCGGTCGCGTATCTGCCGGACGATCCGGTGCTCGATGCGGCCACGGCGGCGGACGCGCTGATCGGCACGCTCGTCGGCGCGTGCGCGGCGCACGACTTCCCGGTGCCGGACATCACGATCGAGCCGGGGAAAGCGCTGATCGCCTCATCCGCGATCGCGCTCTACACCGTCATCAATGTCAAGGACATTCCGGGCGTGCGCCGCTTCGTCGCGGTCGATGGCGGCATGGCGGACAACATCCGCCCCGCGCTCTACGGCGCGCGCTACACCGTCCTGCTGGCGAACCGCGTCTCGTCCGCGCCGCCTGTGACCTGCACCATCGCGGGACGTTTCTGCGAGAGCGGCGATGTGCTCGCGCGGGATGTTCCATTGCCGGAAGACATCGCACCGGGAGACCTGATCGCGCTCCCAACGGCGGGCGCGTACTGCATCCCGATGGCGAGCCAGTACAACGGCGTGCCCCGCCCGGCAATCGCGCTCGTCCGCGAGGACGGCACGCACCAACTGATCCGCCGCCGCGAGACCTACGATGACCTCCTCCGCGCCGACGTGCCCCTGGAGGACACCTGAGATGCAACGATGCGATTCCACTATCAATGACACCCCATTCCCCTCCCCTCTCCATCGCCGCATGAAACTGGTACCTTCTGTGATCTCTGGGCGATGGCTCCGTACGAGAGGGGCCGGGGGTGAGGCAAAAAGGATACCCACATGTCACTGACCGGAGCCTACGGGGGCGAGAAGTGGTCGCCGCGCGTCCAATCCCAGCGCGAGGAAATGTCGGAAATTTGGGGCGACTGGGGAGCGGGGTCGGAATGCAGCCGCCTCCGCGCCGTGCTCCTGCACCGACCGGGGCCGGAACTGGACGAAATCACGGACTTCGACGCCGTGCAGATGCGCGCCGACCTCCGCCCGGATGTTGCCCGTGCGCAGCACGACGCGCTCGCCGCCGCGTACCGCGCGGAAGGCGTCGCCGTTCATTACGTCGAGGGGTACCGCCCGGACAAGCCGAACCAATTATTCTGCCGCGATCT
>JBBSII010000159.1:0-8467 GCA_038232175.1 Thermomicrobiales bacterium | reverse complement strand
GAACGTCCGTACTGGCCTCGTTCGTTGCATCATCCCGGTTCATGCGGGTTTGCGACCGGTATCCGCTCGGAAAAGGCTAGTACGTACGCATTTAGTTGGATCAGATGCCACGAGGGGTGCTCCTACGGGGATCACTATCTCTGCAAATCGCTGTAGGGGCGCACGCCCGTACGCCCTTCCACGGCGGCTCATCCTTCCAGCAAGGGGGAAGGCGACCCCGGAAGGGCGAACGGCGGTGCGCCCCGACGATCGAGATGCCATCGCCATCGTGAAAGAGTATGAGCAATTTCAGAGGCAAGTATCCGGTGGCGGCAGGCTTCAGCCCGTCGCCACCAGTAAATTCCCTGAGATCATCACCATTGCACCACGCCCCGGTTAATCCAAGCGTCAACGCGCATTGGCGGTTGATCGCTTCGTGCGTGTTGGGCGCTGTGGTTCGGCGGGCGCTCCCTCTATCCTGACGAAGCGCGCGACGTTGAGCGTGAAGCAAACCGCGCCGCCCGCCGTGATCTCAACGGGATAGGGCATCGCCATCACGCCCGGTTCGATGGCGGGGACGAGCGGCAACGCGGGGCGCATGCGGTGGCGGCAGACCCGCGTGATGATCGCGAACACCTCCGGGACGAGCGCGCCGTCCACGCCGATCATCACCGTCATGCTGCCGATCCGCAGGAAGCCTCCCCGGCTGCCGATGACTGTCGCGCGGAAGCCCGCACCGGTCAGGGCCGTCAGCAGTTCGGGGACGTCGGCGCGCTGCACGACCGCGAGGATCAGCCTCATGACGACGCGCCTGACAGCGGCGGCGCGGGCGTCCACGCCGGGTCGTGCTTGGCCGTCCGGCGGGGCGACCGCTTCGGCCTCGGCACCACCGATTCGGCGCCACCAACCGGGAGGAGTGCGTGCCGCAGCACCTCCTCGATGTGCTCGACCATCAGAATTTCCATCCCGTCGCGCACCTCGGCAGGCACGTCCGCGAGGTCTTTCGCGTTGCGGCGCGGCATGAGGAAGGTGGCAATCCCGGCGCGATGCGCGGCGAGCATCTTCTCCTTCAACCCGCCGATGGGCAGCACCTTGCCACGCAGCGTGATCTCCCCGGTCATCACGAGATCGTGCCGCACTGGCTGCCTGGTCATCGCGGAGATCAGCGCCGTGGCGAGCGTCACACCCGCCGATGGGCCATCCTTCGGTACCGCACCCTCCGGCACATGGATGTGAACCGAGCGCGTCTCGAAGAGCGTCGGATCGACGCCGAGCGCGGCGACGCGCGAGCGGGCATAGGTCACGGCGGCGTGCGCGGACTCCTGCATCACGTCGCCGAGTTGCCCCGTGAGCCGGACATCGCCCTTGCCCGGCACCAACGCTACCTCAATCGGCAGCAGTGTGCCACCAAATTCCGTGTACGCGACGCCGGTTGCGACCCCGATCTCCGCGCGCTCCTCCGCCGCGCCAAACTCGTACCTAGGCACGCCGAGGAAGGCGGGGAGTGTGTCCGGCGTGACAGTCACTTTCTTCGCCTCGCCCGTCACGATGCGCCGGGCGACCTTGCGCCCGAGCGAGCCGAGTTCGCGCTCCAGATTGCGCACGCCCGCCTCGCGCGTGTACTCATGGATTAACCGGCGCAGCGCGGCGTCGGAGAGCGCGAGGTTCTTCGGCGTCAGGCCGTGGCTTTCGAGCATCTTCGGCAGCAGGAACCCGCGCGCGATGTGCGTCTTCTCGACATCGGTGTAGCCCGAGATGTCGATCACCTCCATGCGGTCGCGTAGTGCGGGCGGGATCGGGTCCAGCAGGTTCGCGGTCGTGACGAAGAGCACGCGGGAGAGGTCGACCGGCACCTCCAGATAATGGTCCGCGAAGGTGCCGTTCTGCTCCGGGTCGAGCACTTCGAGCATCGCGGAGGCCGGGTCGCCCCGGATGATGTCCGTGCCGATCTTATCGACCTCATCGAGCACGAAGACCGGGTTGCGGCTCCCGGCGTCGCAGAGCGCCTTGATGATCCGGCCCGGCAGCGCGCCGACGTAGGTGCGCCGGTGCCCGCGAATCTCCGCCTCGTCGCGCACGCCGCCGAGCGAGATGCGGATGTACTTGCGCCCGAGCGCGCGGGCAATCGACTTGCCGAGGCTCGTCTTCCCCACGCCGGGCGGCCCGACGAAGCAGAGGATCGGCGTGCGCATCTTGTCGCCGGCGAGCGAGCGCACGGCAATGAACTCAAGGATGCGCTCCTTCACCTTCTCCAGCCCGTAGTGATCCGCGTCCAGCACGGCGGCGGCGTGCGCGAGATCGACATTGTCCTCCGTCTCGACGCTCCACGGCACCGTCAGCAGCCACTCGATGTACGTCCGCAGCAGCCCGACTTCCGGCGACTGCGGGTGCTGGTTTTCGAGCCGTTCCACCTGCTGCAACGCCTTCGCGCGGACATCATCGGGCATCTGCGCCGCCGTGATCCGCTCGCGGATGTCGTCCGCCAGAAACTCCTCGCCGCCCTCGCCCAGTTCACGCCGGATCGCCCGCATCTGCTCACGCAGGTAATACTCGCGCTGCGAGTGGTCGAGGCTCGCCTGCGCGTCGGACTCGATCTTGGTGCGGAGGTCGAGCACGTCCAGTTTCTCCGCGAGCATCCCGTGCACCTGCGTCAGGCGACCGAGCGGGTCGAGCGCCTCGATGACGCGCTGCCGCTGCGACGGCGTGAATTCCGGTGAGGAGGCGACCATGTCCGCGAGCTGGCCGGGCGCGGTGATCGAGCGCACCATCTCCGTCACCTCATCGGGGATGTTCGGCAGGAGCGCGATGTATCGCTCGACGAGCGCGATTACCGCACTCATCATCGCCTCGGCCTCGACCCCTTGCGCCCCGGTATCGTGCTGCTCCCGCACCCACGCGAGCATATATGGCCGCTCGCGGACGACGCTCTCAACGACGCCGCGGCAGACGCCCTGCACGAGGTACTGCTGCTGCCCGTACCGCCGGATTGGTTGCAGCAACTCCGCGATGATCCCGATGGTCGCGCGGGCCGGTTCACCGCGCCGCTCGCCGGGGTTGGTCTCCGCGCCGTCCTCCGGCGCGTCATCCGGCACGAAGAGTTGATCGATCCATTCGGTTGGCGTCTCCGGCGCGGCGCGTTCGACGAGGATCAGGACGCGGCGGTCGCGGTCGAGGGCGCGGGCAATCGCCGCCTCGGCGCGGTCGTCGTCCAGCGGGAGCGGCGCGGAGAGTTGCGGCAGCAGGACCGCCTCCGACACGAGCACGACCGGGAGTGTGATCGCGGGGTTCGATTCCGATTCGATTGGGAGCGCCACGGGTGGCGCACGGTGTCGGCCAGGCCGCCGTTGCATCGCGTTCCTTCCGAGCGGTCGGTGACGAAGAGCCGACGGCGCGCCTCAATCGCGCGCCACGCCACACCCGCCACCGTTCACCGACTACGGAGCGGCGGGACTACCCGCCACTCATCTGAGCGATCAAATATGCATAGACGTTGCCAAGGCGCGGCGGCGTCAGGTTCTGGTTCGGGTCATCCTTGAACCCGGCGTGTGGGGCGGCCTGGCCGAATGAGGTGACGAACTTATCCGTCGTATCCAACTGCTTCTTGACGATCTCACCGTCCTTGCCAATCAACGTCTGCTGCGATGCGTCGCTCGCCACCCCGCCCGCTCCATGGCACGCCTGGCAACTGCGCACGTAAACATTCTGCCCGGTCGCGGCGTTGCCGGTTGGGGTCTCCGCGAGCGTGAAGCCGCTGCTCGCGGAAATCTTCGAGCCGGGCGCCGCAGTCGGCGTCTCGGTCGGCAGGCGGCTTTTCGCGGCTTCGGACTCAGGAATACGCCCACAGGCGGTCAGAATGAAGCCGATGCTCAACAAGCCGAGCACGAATGCGGAAACGCACCGCCCTCGCGCCGAGATTCCCGCGTCTGGTCTCATCGCCTCCCCGCTTCCCTGATGCTATAAGCGCGCATCCCGCGCGTTCCCCGCCACCATCACTCCCCACCGTCTCTGATGGCGGTAAGTATACGGACGCACCCCCACCTGTCAACGCGAGGCGCTCGTCCGTGCCGGGTGCCGCAGCAGGATGAGCCAAGCGACCAGCACACCTGTCATCGCTCCCTCAGCGTTGTGAGGCGCGCCCTCGTTGCGACAGAACACCCTCTTGCCAGGCGTTACACCAGGGCAACACGATCGTCAGCGTCGTGCCACAGGGACCGCATCTCCGCGCAACTCGCCAGCAAGAAAGCGAGTGTGCCCTCGGCTTCGATGTGGCCCTCCTTCAACACGACGATGTGGTCGGCGCGGCGCAGCGCGGCGCGACGGTGCGAGACCGCCAGGCATGTCACCGTACTGCCGGTGAACAGACGCTCCCACAACACACGCTCTGTCTCGACGTCCAGCGCGCTGGACAGGTCGTCGATCACCAGCAACTCGGCGCCGCGCACCAACATGCGTGCCGCCGCCGTGCGCTGTACCTGACCACCGGAGAGCTTGACGCCGCGGGTACCCACCGGCGTCTCCAACCCCGCCTCCAGCGCCTGTACGTCGTGCTCCAGGACGGCGCCCCGCACGGCGGTGGCCAGGGCCGCAGAGTCGTCGGGTAGCCCCAGGAGGATGTTCTGCTTGAGCGTCTCGCTGAACAGGCGGGGCACCTGTGCCGTGTACGCCGCGCGGGGCGGCACAAGGAAGGAGGCCGCGTCGTCCACGACGTGGCCGTTCCATCGGATCTCCCCCGCCTCCCGGGACAGCAAGCCCAGGAGGGCCCGCAGAAGCGTTGTCTTGCCCGCGCCGACGCGCCCCGTCACTACCGTCAGGGTGCCGCGCGGCAGGCACAGGTCCGCCGCAGCGATACCGCGCCCCGACTGCGGGTGGCGATAGGTTAGCCCCCGCGCCTCCACGAGGACCAACCGGTCGCTCGCGCTGCGCGCTGGCGGTGGCACGGTGGGGAGGGGTCCGCGTAGGTGCAGCGGGGTGGGCGCCACCAGCGCGGCCAGTGAAGCGTCACCCAGCAGGGCGCCCATGCGCGCGAACGCGACCCCGGTCTGCCGGTAGTGAGCGAGAAACCGGCCAAGCCCGTCGGTGAACTCGGCGATGAAGCCGAGATACGAGACGAACAGGACAAAGTCGCCCACCGTCAGGCTGCCGTCGCGCAGGCTGTCGGCGGCCAGCAGCATGATGAGGCCCGTGCCGATACTCACCGCGTTGGCCGTGATCGCCTCCAGCGCCTGCGTCGCCACGCGATCGGCCAACACGGCGGTGCGGCGCCGCTCGTTCAGCCGTCGGAAGTGGGCCACGGTCCGCTCTTCGGCACCGGCGGCTTGCAGTGTCTCCACCGCCGCGAGGATATCGCCGATGGCCCCGGTGACGTGGCTGGTCGCTTGGCTGCTGGCCGCACGGTAGCGGCCGAGCGCGTCGCTGGCCCGCCGCGCAATTGCAACCACGATCAACACGGGCAGCATGACGACCAGGGTCATGCGGGTGTTGATATGCAGGAGCACCACGAACGCCACGACTGCGAAGAGACTCGATCCCAGCACATCGCTGAACCAATCGAGGCTGTCCTCGCCATCGTAGGCATCGTCGCGGAAGCGACTGATGGTCTCGCCGACGGAGAAGGGGAGCGCGGCGGCACCCGGCCGGTCCAAGATGTGCCGCAGCAGGTTGCGGCGCAGCAGCCCGCTCATCGTGAACCGGCAGATGATTTCGACGAAGCCGCCGACGAGATACAGGGTCGCACGGCCTACGGCGACCACCACCAGCAGCACGATCAGCCCTGTCGTGCCTGCGGGCGGATGCGCATTCCCGGTGAGGGTATCGAAGAAGGCGCGGGCGATCAGCCCCGGCAGCAGCGACGACAGATTGACCGCACTCCACAGCGCCGCGTGGGGCAGATAGAGCTGGGGCGCGTAACGGGCCATTTTCACCATGTAGCGCCACGTCGGGAGCGTCTTCATGCGACCTCCTCCGCGGCGACCCGCAACAACCCGGCAAAGCGCGAGGTGGGATCAGCGGCGAGGGCGAGGCGCGGCCCGTGCTCGCGCACCCGCCCGTCCTCCAAGACGAGAATGTCGTCGGCGTATGCCATCGTGGCCAGCCGGTGCGCCACGATGATGCCGGTACGGCCGTCGAGCAGTCGGCCCAGCGCCGTATGCACCAGCCGCTCCGTGGCTGGGTCGAGGCGCGAGGACGCCTCGTCCAGGATCACCACGTCGGGGTCGCGCAGGAAGATACGCGCGCAGGCCAGCACCTGGGCCTCTCCGGCGGAGAGTCCGGCGCCGCCGTGCCCCAGCGGGGTGTCCAGCCCGCGCGGCAGATCCCGCAGCCAACTGGCCAGGCCTAGGGTGTCCAGCACCGTGCTGATCTGGTCATCCGGCACGCCGTCGTCGAAGAGGGTCAGGTTGTCGCGCACGCTGGCGTTGAAGAGGTGCACCTCCTGGGTGACGAGGCCGATGCGCGCGCGCACCGCCGCGAGGCGGACCGCCCGCAGATCCACTCCCCCCAGGCGCACCACGCCAGCCAGCGGATCGTAGAAGCGCGGGAGGAGTCGTGTCAGCGTTGTCTTGCCGCTGCCGGTGCGTCCCACCACACCCAGCACGCGGCCCGGCTCCACGCATACGCTGACGTCGCGCAGGACTGGGGCGTCCTCCGCATAGTCAAATGAGACGCCGTCCAGCTCCACTGCCAGCGGCCCCGGCGGTAGTGCGACGCCGGGGCCATCAACGAGACGTGGCGACGTATGCAACAGCGCCTCGACACGGCTCATGCTGGCGTCCGCCCGTTGCAGGTCCTGCACCTCGTTGCGAATCTGCTCGATCGGCTGGCGCAGCATCTCGGTATACCGGAAGATCAGATAGACGGTGCCGATGGTCAGCGTGCCGTCCCTGAACAGCGTGGCGCTCAGGACGAAGGCGACGGCCGTGCCGAGGGCGAAGAGGACTTGGGCGGTGACGCTCATTGCGTAGCCCCGTATCCCCGCCTGACGCGTTACGGCCAGCCACGACCGCATCACCTCGGCGCAGCGGCGCAGCACAAACGCGCCCGCCCCGCTGGATCGGATATCCTCCAAGCCGGAGAGGTATTCGCCGAGGAAGCCATAGAAATCGGCGCTGGCCTGACGCTCCGCCACCGAATAGGGCGTGGCGAGGGCGCGGATGCGCAGCATGGCCACCACGGCAAGCGCGACAAAGGCGCTCAGCCCCAAGCCTATTCGCCAGTCCACATGAAAGAGCAGCGCGAGCACGCCCACCATCAAAAGGCCGTTGCCGAGCACAGAGACCACGAACCGAGAGAAGAAGCGGGCGAGGGTGCCCACATCACCATCCACCCGCTCGATCAACTCGCCCGGCGTATGGGCAGTGTGAAACGAGGCATCCAGCCGCAGCAGGTGAACGACAAGGTCGGCGCGCAGCGCGTTCGTGGCCGCCCAGCTCACATTTTCGGCGACGTAGGTCTCGGCGACCGCCGCGCCCTGTCCCGCCAGGGCCAGGCCCATGGTCAGCAGCGCCAGGAAGATCAGATCGCGCAACGCCCCGCTGGAGAGGGCTTGGTCGATGAAGCGGCTCGCCACCAACGGCGTGGCCACCTGCGCGGAGATGGTGGCGCACAGGATCACCGCCAGCAGGATCATCCGCAGCCACTGGGGTCGCAGATAGTGGGCCAACAGCCGCCAGTAGCGGCTCAGCGCCTGAAAAGGGTGCAAGAGAAACTCCTCGTCTCGCCGCGAACGGCAGGTGATCGGGCAGCAAGAGATCCGGTCAGGCGGTGCCTACCGGTCGTGCCGGAACGTTCAGCGTCGAGGAGCGAGCGGGAAACTACGCGGAGGGGAATATCCCCAATCCATCAGAGAGAAGGCCGCGACGCCAATCGTGCAGCACAGATACGAGCATCATTGTCATCGCCGTATTCTCCTTCCGTGCGACCGTCGCGGTCGCGGTGGCGCCGGATGCTTCCGGCAGGCGATATTCTACCCGTGTCACAGTAGCCGCGTCAATCGGCTCGCCTGACATCAGCAGGGCGTATGCGTTCTCGCTTTCAGGGAATCCTCACCCCCTTGCCCCTTTCCTCGGAGGAAGGGGCAGGGGGGTGAGGCAATCCCCAGCATGACGAGAACACAGACGCCCCGCCTCCCGTCAGGCCTGCCCCTTCTTGTCGACCGGTGGCGGTTCCGGCGTCGGTGGGGGCGTCGGCTTCTTCTCGTCCTTCGGCAGCGTCGGCACCACCAGCGGCGTCGCCGCCTTCACCTCCTGCGGCACCGTGAACTTGGCGAGGCGCGGCGCTGCCACATCCTTGCGCTTCGCCACCACCCGGTAACTGAACGTCCCGCTCACGTCGCTCGCCTTCGTCCCCCGCGCCGCCGCCCCACCCGTGACGTCCGCCGCGACCGAGAAGCCACCGCCCCCCCGCGCCGTCACCGCGAGGTGATGGGTGGTATCGTGCGCGGTGAGGAAGACATGCAGCTTCGCCGTGTCCACCACCGCCGCGAAGTCCGCGT
>JBBSII010000158.1:0-8496 GCA_038232175.1 Thermomicrobiales bacterium | reverse complement strand
TAGATGTGGTTCCTTCGGCTGCATCTGGAAAACTCTCCTCATGCATTGCCAGATAGAGGCGCGCCGCTCGATCAGTTGGCGTGGTAGGCGCAGCGGGCGAAAGCGACGAAATGTCATCACCGAGAATGTGCCAGAACCGATTTCTGATGAGGCAATGCGCGAACTTGACCGTACACTGCTAACGCTGCTATTCTGCGCGCAGTGGGGTACATAACGACACCATGTTCGGGAAAGGGTTGTCTGGGCTGTGAAGAATACGGTTTTGCTTGTTCAGTTGATTCTCGGCATCGTGCTGGTGGTTTGCGTGCTGCTGCAAACCAAGGGGGCTGGCTTCACGGGCAGTTTCACCGGGGACCAGTCGAGCGTCTACCGGACGCGCCGCGGCGTGGAACGGACATTGTTCCGCTTCACGGTTGGCCTCGCCATCCTTTTCTGCCTCGTCGCCCTGCTCGCCAGCCTGGTTCGGTGAGTCTGGTCGCCTGGTGAGCGCACGACGACCCCCAACCGCACCACCAAATCGCCGTCCCCCCGCAGGGAGACCACCCGCTGGGCGACCGCTCGCGCCGCGCCCGCGCAATCGCACCGCGAGCGTCGTCGTGCTCGCCTTAGTCGCCACAATCGGACTGAGTGCGCTCGGCGTCAGCATTTTCAAGCACGATTCCGCGCCCGCACTCACCCTTAACCCCACTGTGCAGGTCAATCAGCAGGGCACGCCCGTCGCGACTGCGACGCCGACGAAAGTGCGCATCCCGGTGCGCGGTGGGCGGTACACCGAGGCGGTCGTCGGCGGGGTGCCGACGGCGATCAACCCGCTGCTGCCGGAGACGGAGACCGACCCGAATGTCACCTCGCTCATCTTCAGCGGCCTCGCGAAGTTGGATGGGCAAGGCAATGTCTACGGCGACCTCGCGGACAAGATCGACCTCGACCCCGAGGGCAAAATCTACACCTTCCACATCCGCGACAGCGCGACGTGGCACGACGGTCAGCCCGTCACGCCGCAGGATGTTCTCTTCACGATCCACTTGCTCCAAGACCCGCGCTTCCCCGGCGACCCCGCGCTAGCGGACTTCTGGCGCACCGTGACGGTGGACCTCCCCGGCGGCAATCAGGTGCGCTTCACGCTCACCGACCGCTACGCGCCCTTCCTCAGTTACACGACGCTCGGCCTGCTGCCGCAGCATTTGCTCGGTGGCATCAAGGCGGAGGAATTGCGCGACCTGCCATTCAACCTCAACCCCGTCGGCACCGGGCCGTACCGCTTCGTCCGGCTCGACCGCGATGGCCCCGCCGTCGATCTCGCGCTCTTCGCGAAGCATTACGAGGTGGTGACGGAGGCGGCGTACTATGTGCAGGAGTTGCGCTTCCAGTACTACCCGTCGTTCGAGCTGGCGATGGATGTAGCGAAGCGGGCGAAGGAGTCCGGCGCGACGGGCCTCTCGGAAATTCTGCCCGCGAACCTCGCGCAGGCCCAACTCGCGCTCAACCCGAACCAGAAGGACGCCGCGTGGCAGTTCTACGGGTACAACATCGCCGCCTACACCGCGCTCTTCTTCAACTTCCAGTCACCGATCTTCTCCGACCGCGCGGTGCGGCAGGCGGCGAGCGCCGCGATTGACCGGAACTTCATCGTGCAGAACGCGCTCGGCGGCCAGGCGCTCCCCGGCGACGGGCCGATCCACCCGAGCAGTTGGGCCTACAAGAATGAGAGCGCGAAGCACGCCTTCGACGTGGACGGCGCGAAGAAGACGCTCGATGATGCCGGGTGGAAAATCAAGGCGGCGGGCCAGCCGCGCGAGAAGGACGGCGTCAAACTCTCCTTCACCCTCGTGACGAACGCGAGCGGCGAGCGGCCGCAGGTGGCGCAGATCGTCGCGACGCAACTGGCGGCGGTCGGCTTCGATGTGCAGATCAACAAGACAGCGCTCTCGTCGTTCGATCTCCAGCGCACCTATCTGGAGCCGCATCGCTTCGACGCCGCGATCTTCGGCTGGGATCGCCTGCTCGGCGACCCAGACCCGTACATCCTCTGGCACTCGACGCAGGCGGACGGCGGCTACAACTTCACGAACTTCCGCGACTCGGAGGCGGACCAACTGCTGGAGAATGGTCGCCGCGCCACGAACCCGAATGAGCGCAAGATTCTCTACAACCAGTTCCAGGATCTGTTCGCCAGCGAGGCGCCCGCCGCCGTGCTCTACTACCCGCGCTACGTCGTCGCCATCGCGAAGAACGTCAACGGCGTGCAGGCGGACACCATCGACTCCCCGGCAGATCGCTTCCGGGGCATCTCCCGCTGGTTCATGCAGTACGATGAGAAGACGGCGGCGCAAGCGACGCAGCAGGCGCAACCGCCCGCGCCCGCGAGCACCCCGGCCATCCCGCCCGCCGCGCCCCCATCCCCCGCCGGTAGCCCCGCCCCCGCCGGATCATCGACAACCGGCGGCGCAACGGCGACGAAGAAGCCGTGACGAATGGGAAGTAGACGGTAGACAGTAGACGGTGGGATCGGTGCCCTTTCTGACTACTGTCTACTGTCTACCGTCTACTTCCCACCCCCATTTGCCCATTGCGCGCGTCTGATGTAGCATGGCAGCGCTGATGAGGAGCGGGGAAATGCTTTACCCACTCATACTCAGCACTCAGCACTCAGCACTCAGCACTTGTGAGAAAGGGCATCCCGAATGGGCGTGTTGCAACCGTGGCATTTGATCATCATCCTCGTCATCGTTTTGATCGTCTTCGGCGCGGGCAAGCTCGGCGGGCTTGGCGGCGCGGTCGGTAAGTCCGTCCGGGACTTCAAGGACTCCGTGCACGACGATGACGACGAGGCGAAGCCCGTCAAGAACCAGAAGTCGGTCATCGACTAGGGCCTTCCGCTCGAACATCCGAGACTTCGAGACTTCGAGACTGGGAGGTCAGCGCGTTGTCCACATCGCCGTCGGGAGGGCCTTTCCCCGCTGTGCCCACCGGGGAGACACACTCGGCGCCCGAACCACCGACCCGGCAGCGGCCCCCGGCGCGACGAAGCGCGGGCGGGGAAGTCCTTGAAACGCTGGCGATTGCGGTTCTGCTCTTTTTCGCCATGCGTCTGCTCGTGCTCCCCGTCCGGGTGGACGGCATGAGCATGTTGCCGAGCCTGACGGGCAATCAGCATCTGCTCGTCAACCGCCGCGCGTACACGCATGTCGACATCAGCGGGCACACGTACTACCTCTTCCACAAGCCCGCGCGTGGCGACATCATCGTGCTCACGCCGCCGCTCACGGAGGCGCAACGCGGTATCCCATTCATTAAGCGCATCGTCGGGCTGCCGGGGGAGAGCATGATGGTGCGCGGCGGGAAGGTCTACATCAACGGGACGGCGCTGGGCGAGCCGTACATTAACGAGCAGCCCGCGTATACATGGCCTGCGAACGGGCAGCCATATGTCGTGCCGCCGCACAGCGTCATCGTCTTTGGCGACAACCGCAACCACAGCGAGGATTCCAGCCGCTTCGGCGTGCTCGATGAAGGCCTCATCCGGGGCCGGGCATGGGCCACCTTCTATCCATTCCAGGAGATCGGCTTCCTGCCGCATCCGGAGTATGCGGTGGGCAGTAGTCGGTAGTCGATGTGTGAGGGGCAACCAACGGGGGTGAGTTCCGTGACCATTCAGTCCTCATGCAGCCCAAAGGGCACCCGCCGTACTCAGTACTCCCTCATCGACACGGACATGCACAGCGTCGTGCCCTCGATCGGGGTGCTCTTCCCGTATCTGACGGACTTCTGGAAGGAGTACATCACCCAATCGGCCTTCAAGGGGCCGACGGAGGACCCCTACCCGAAGAACGCGCCGACCTCGATCCGGCCCGACGCACGGCGCACGGACGGCATCGCGCCAGGATCGAAACTCGCGGTCGTGCAGGAACAGTCCCTTGACCCGTCGGGCGCGGAGTACGCCATCCTGAACTGCGCGTACGGCCTGGAGAGCGTCCACAACCCGGACGCCACGCTCGCGCTCGCGCAGGCCGTCAATGACTGGCACCGCGCGGAGTGGCTGGAGAAGGACGCCCGCCTGCGCGCCTCGATCCTCGTGCCGAGCCACCACCCGGAGATGGCGGCGCGGGAGATCGACCGCGTCGGCGACCATCCGGGCTTCGTGCAGGTCTACTTGCCCGTCCACTCGCGCGAGCCGTACGGCAACCGGCGCTTCCACCCAATCTATGAGGCCGCCATCCGCCACGATCTCGCCATCGGCATCCACTACGGCGGCGCGCCCGGCACTCCACCCTCCGCCGCCGGTTGGCCCTCGACATACATGGAGGAATATGTCGCGATGGCGCAGATCTTCCAGTCACAGCTCGTCAGCATGATCGTCGAGGGCGTCTTCGACCGCTTCCCAACCCTGCGCGTCGCGATGATCGAGGGAGGCTGGACGTGGCTGCCGTCCCTCATGTGGCGGTTCGACAAGGAGTGGAAGGGGCTGCGCCGCGAGGTACCCTGGGTGCGGCGACCGCCCTCCGACTACATCCGCGAGCACGTTCGGTTCACGCTCCAGCCGCACGATGCGCCGCCGACCGCCGCGCAGTTCCTGCAGATCCTCGATCAGATCGGCTCGGACGACCTGCTGATGTTCTCCACCGATTACCCCCACTGGCACTACGACACGCCCGCCGAATCGCTCCCGCTCGCCGCCCTCCCGGAGGCGACGATGCGAAAGATCATGTCCGAGAATGCGCGGGCGTTTTACCGGCTGTGAGGGGGCCAGTCGGCGGCTGGCCCCCGATGTGCGATACTCACCGGAGACGCCGATTAATGTAAGGAGGGACGCCATGGCGCAGACCCTGACACGAGCAACGACGCGAGCGAGGACGAAGGTGCAGGTGGTGGACGGCGACATTCACAACGCCGTCGCTGCTGACAAGGACCTCTATCCCTACCTCCCGGAGCGGTGGCGGCGGCACCACGCGGAGTTCGGGATGCGGACGTACTCCGGCAGCGCCTACCCGCGCGCGAACCCGAACGCCGCGCGCACGGACTCGTGGCCGCCCTCCGGCCTGCCCCCCGGTGCGGACCTCCCCTTCCTGCAATCGCAGTTGTTGGACGCATGGGATATGGAGTACGGCGTCTGCAACCCGCTCGTCGGCATCCAGGGGCCGCACGTCGAGTACACCGCCGCGCTCGCCCGCGCCGTCAACGAGTGGCAGGTCGCGGAGTGGCTGGAGCCGGAGCCGCGCTTGAAGGGGTCAATCGTCGTCCCCTACGAGGACGGCGACCTCGCGGCGGCGGAGATTGACCGCGCGGCGCAGGACTCCCGCTTCGTGCAGGTGTTGCTGCTCATCCGCTCGCACGAACCGCTCGGCAAGCGACGGTTCTGGAAAATTTACGAGGCGGCGGAGCGGAACGGCCTGCCCGTCGGCATCCACTTCGGCGGCGCGGGCGGCAACGCCTTCACCGGCGCGGGCTGGCCCTCCTTCTATCTGGAGGACCACGGCGGCACGTCACAGGTCTTCCAGGCGCAGATCGCCAGTTTCGTCTGCGAGGGAGTCTTCGAGCGCTTCCCGAACCTCAACATCGTCCTGATCGAGGGCGGGTTCGCGTGGCTCGCCCCGCTGATGTGGCGTCTCGATGCCGCGTGGAAGCGGCTGAAGTCCGAAGTGCCCGACCTCCGCCGCGCCCCCTCCGAGCAGATTCGCCAGCACGTCTGGCTGACGACGCAGCCGATGGAGGAGCCTGCCGTCACGGCGCACTTCCCGCAACTGCTCGAACACCTCGGCATGAACGATCACCTGATGTTCGCGACCGACTATCCGCACTGGGACTTCGACGCACCGGATCAAGCCTTCCCTGTTCGCCTCGCCCCAGAGACCGAGCAGGCGATCATGGCGGGCAACGCGAAGCGGCTGTACGGGCTGGGGTAGTGGGCAGTGAGCAGTGAGCAGTGAGCAGAACGGGAGATCTGACGTGAAAATACCAGTTGTTGTGAGACAACATACGAGCGGGCGAGGCTTCGCCATACTGCCCACTGCCCACTGCCCACTACCCACTTCGTCATGAAGCACATCGTCGCCACCGTCGATGAAATCCCGCCCGGCAAGCACAAGATTGTCGAGGTCGCGGGGCGATCCATCGGGGTCTTCAACCTCAGCGGGGATTTCGTCGCGCTGCGGAACAGTTGCCCGCATCAAGGGGGTCCGCTCTGCGCGGGGCGCGTCTCCGGTTTCGTCATCTCCACGATGCCCGGCGAGTACGAGTACAGCCGCGAGGGCGAAATCCTCCGCTGCCCGTGGCACGGCTGGGAGTTCGACATGCGCACCGGGCAGTCGTGGTTCGACCCGAAGAAAGTGCGCGTGCGGCAATATCAGGTGACCGTCGAGCCAGACACCGCCGTCACCACCGAGGAGTCACCACCCGCCCCCGGCCTTGAACCCGGCCCCTACACCGCCGAGACGTACGCCGTTACCGTCGAGCGGCAAAACGTCGTGGTGGACGTGCCAGGATAATAGTCAGATACCGCTTTTGGATTCGGTGGCAGGCCCAAGCCCGCCACCGCCGAGGAATGAGAGCCTACGCGATGCTTCCGGCAAGTTCCCTCGAAGCGATTCCGACGCGCCGCTCAAGGTAATCAACGAAGCGCACGAAGGGGTCGAAGCCAACCAACCGGGGCGCGTCCGTCACAAAGTTGGAAATCGGGTTCACGTCGTAGAGATAGATCCGACCATCCCGCTCGCTCTCCAGGTATTCCACACCGCCAACGTCGATGTTGCCGACGCGGAAGATGCGCAGCACCGCGTCGATCACCCATTCGGGCGGCTGCTCGGCGGCAATCTTCTTGGGTGTCTTCGCCACCGACCCATTGGTCGCTTCTTGCGCCCGCTCCGGTGCCTGGCAGATGTCCGCCGGGCAGAGATTGAAGCCCTCGTTCGGGTCGTTGGAGATGCGGATGGCATAGAGGAAGGTGTTGTCCAGCGCCTCAACCCGGACAATGGAACCACCCTTCGGCGGGTGGTACTCCTGCACGACCGCCGTACTGTCCACGCCGAAGATCGCGTCGAGTTCACCGTTCGCGAGCGCGCTCTCCAACTCCTCTGCTGTCTCGAAGCGGCGCATCAGCGCGCCGCTGCCACCGATGTTCGGCTTAATAATCACCGGATATTCCAGCGCCGCGACCGCAGGCCGCAACTGGCTGGGATGGTTGACGATCCGGCTGCGCGGAACCGGGACGCCGAGGCCCGCGAGCAGCGTGTACTGCCGCGCCTTAGACGTTTCATAGGAATACGCCTGCGCGCCGTTGACCACGGGCACGCCGATCGCTTCGAGGTATGTGAGGTACGACTGCGTCTGGAAGATGGCGCTCCCGTGCTCGCGGAGATACGAGGAGGGGCTGACGCGGTTGACGACGAGCGAATAGGGCGCAGAGCGGTCGGCGGGATCGAAGGTGTAGGCATCCGCCGCGATCCGCTCGTAGGGCAGGCCGCGTCGATCCAGCTCCGCGAAGAGCGGCGCGAACCACTCCGGGTGCTCGTACAGAATACCGATGGGCTTCATTGCTTCCATAATCCCTCCGTAACGATGCGCCGGGCTATTCCCGATCGTCGCACGCTTCATGCTCGGTGATATACGCGAAGGCGTGCTCCGGCTCGGATACGAGCAGCGGGATCGAGCAGGAGGTCGCCCCGAACCACATGTGCAAACGCGCGCCGTACGCCTCAAGTGCGGCGCGGAGGGTTGGATGCTCTTGCATGTCGGGCCGCGAACGTCTTCGTGCGCTCGTGATCGGTGTCGTCGTGCTCATCGGTTCATACCTCCCAATGTGAATAGACGCGAGAAAAGCCCCACTATCACTGACCATCCAGTGGTCAGGCGCAGGGCGAGGTACACATCCAGCGCGAGGACAGTGCACCGCGATCAGCATATACGACTATTTCGCACGAGAAAGTGAAGAATACCATGCCATGGTTGTATCATGCGGCACAGGTGGCGTCAAGCATGATGACAGATTGGGGTGAACCCCTCGTACCAGACCGGTGGGGCAAGTCAACCTTCTTATGGAGAAGGGGCTGGGGGTTCGGGCGTCACAGGTACCTTTTCAACGTTGGCACATCGATATTGCCGCCACTGACGATGATCGCAACCTTCTCGCCGGGGCGAAGGGGCACCTTGCCGAGCAGCACCGCCGCCGTCGCCGCCGCGCCCGCCGGTTCGACGACGAGTTTGCACCGCTCGATCAGGAAGCGCATCCCCTCCGTGATCTCGTCGTCCGTGAGGGCGATCACATCCGCGACGTACCGCTGCACAGATGCGAGCGGCAGTGCCCCGACGAAGGGCGGCGCGAGGCCGTCCGCGATGGTGTTGACGCGATCGAGATGGACAACCTCGCCCGCCGCGAGGCTGCGCATCATCGCGTCCGCACCGGTCGGCTCGACGCCGACGATGCGCGCGGAGGGCTTCGCCTGGCCGATGGCGGCGGCAATCCCGCCGATCAGCCCGCCGCCGCCGATGCCGACGACGACC
>JBBSII010000157.1:0-8519 GCA_038232175.1 Thermomicrobiales bacterium | reverse complement strand
TGGGATGAGAAGCCCTACAGCGAGATCGACGGCGGCGGGAAGCTTTCCCTCGCCAGCATACGGAACGTTTTCACCGGGGACATCGAAGGAGAGGGAACACTGGAATACCTGCTGATTTACCGTGAGGACGGTACCGGGACGTACTTCGGCGCGGAACGCGTGGTTGGCCGCATCGGCGAGCGATCGGGATCTTTCGTGCTTCAGCATAGTGGGACCTTTGAGGCCCATGGGGTAGAAGGCACATGGTTCGTGGTTCCGGGCTGCGGGACCGGAGATTTACGCGGGCTGCGGGGCGCGGGTGGCTATCGCGCGGCGGGTGGCCCGCAAGGGCAGTTCACGCTCGATTACGACTTCGCGTGACGCCTGGTTGACGCTACCGCTTTTCGCGCGTCTTTCCCGGTACGCCGATCCGCATATCCGCGAGTGCTTGCGCCGTGCGCCGCACAACGGTCGGGTCGTCCGCGAGGCCGAGGTCGGCGATCCCCTGCGCGATTGGTTCGAGCAGGGGATCGTCGTAAACGGGTGCGGCGGACGACGCGGGTGCATCCGATTGCCCCGTGCCGCTCAATCTCTCCGGGCGGCGCGGTGCACGGTCCACCAACCGGACAGTGGGGGCGGTGATGCGGTCGTGCAGCAATGGCCTATTGATCGCTTCCGCGAGCACATCGAGGTAGCCTTCCGCCGCGCGGCGCATCGTGTGCTCGCGCTGGACGAACGCCCGCGCGTTCGCGCCGACTGCCCGCCCGAACGCGGGGCGCGTCGCCAATGCCTGGAGGAACGCGACGAGCGTCTCGCCCTCGAAGGCGTCGGGCGGCACTTTTAACACCGCGTCGTCCGGCAGGTCCGAGAATGCGCCGGTGTCGGTGACAATTGTCGGCAGCCCCGCGCTCATCAGCCGGAGCACGGCGGCGGAGGTCTCGCCCGCTGTCGGGTAGCGCAGGTTGACGCAGACATTGGCGGCACAGAAGAGGTCGCGCAGGTCGTCGTCCGGCACGTAGCCAAGCCTGCGGACATACCGCTCGATCCCCGCGAACCGCGCGAGGCGGGGCACGTCGTAGTTGGGCGAGTCGCCGCCGACGATCAGCAGCAGCACGTCCGGCACCACGTCCGCGAGGCGACGCAGCGCGCGGAAGACGGCGGGCATCCGCTTGAAGGGATTGACGCGACCGAGCGAGAGCACGACGAAGGTCTCCGGGGTGATGCCGAGCCGCGCGCGCGCTTGCGCCTGATCGCCGAGCGGCAGAACCGGCACGCCCATCGGCACGACCGCCGTCTGCGCCCCCGGCACGAGTTGCCGCACCCATCGCGCGGACGACGGGCTGTGCGTCACGACGTACCGGGCCGCGCGGATCAGGTCCTCATTCAGCGGATAATCGAACATCGCCGGTGGGTTCTGGCCGCGCAGCACCTGCTCCGCGACCGCCGCGCCCGCCTCCCCGTACCGCGCGCGCATCTCCGCGCGATACATCTCCCGCCCGCCCCGGCCCTGCACCGCGCGCCAGACCATCAGGTGATGCAGCACGATGTCATGGAGGACGAGCATATCCGGATGCGCCAACGCCTGCGGCACCATGTAGTTGTGCGCCGGGCTGTTGCCCATCTGGATGATCGTGGCGTCGTATCGCCCCGCCGAGAACCCGCGCGCGTCGCGGACGCGGGCCGACTTCAGCGTCGCGCCGAACGTCGGCGTGTAGCCGTCCACGATCACATCGAGCGCGACAGCGGACGCGAGCCACGGGATTAAGTCTTCACTGTACTGCGAAATGCCGGACTCGACGGGCTGCAACGGGGTGAAGTACGCCACGCGCGGGCGACGGCCGCTCATCGTGTCAACTCCCGCACGACTGCGTCCCACGCGATCGCCCGCACCGCCGCCGGGCCGTTCGCCCCGTTGCGCCCCGCTTCCGCCGGGTCGCGCCACCAGCGGTCGAGCACGGCGGCGAGCGCGACGGGATCGGCGGCGACGACCGCGCCATTCTCGCCGTCGCGCACGAACTCGCGCACGCCGCCGCTGTCGGTCGTCGTCAGCACCGGCTTGCCCGCCATCAGCCCCTCGACCGCCGCATAGCCGTAGTCCTCGTCAATCGGCGCGTACACCACCGCCCGGCAGGCGCGATAGAGCCGCACGACCTCATCGTCCGGCACCCGCCCGAGGAACCGCACGCGATGCGCGATGCCGAGCGACGCCGCCTGCTTCTCAAGGCGCGCGCGCTCCGGCCCATTGGAGACGATGCGGAGGGCGACAGGTTCCGTCGTTGCCGCCACCGCGCGCAGCACGAGATCGAGGCGTTTCGCCGCGTCCAGCCGCGCGACGGAGAGCAGGAACCCCTCGTCCGCACCGCCCGGCGTCAGGCCATCGAGCAGCGTCGGCGGGTAGAGCGGCGTGCCGGTGATGCCATTGTACTTCGCGAGGCGGGCAACGACGTTGCGCGAGATGCCGTACACCCGCGCGCACTCGCCGAGCCCGCGCGCGTCGATGGCGCGGATGCTGTCGCGCACGCGGCGGTCATCCGGCGTGTTGACGAAATCGGAGAGCGGCGTGCCATACCAATCGTACGCCTGCCGGTGCTGATGGACGACCCACGCGACCTTGTTCGGGTGGCGCACCGCCCACGTCGGGAACTTCGTGCAGATCACGCGGTCAATCGGCACGCCGTTCGCCTCGGTCAGATCGAGGAGCCGCCACGGCAGCGCGTGCGTCGGGATCTGCGACGGCGGGTACCAGCGGAACGGCAGCGCGACGACGGCGACGCGATGGCCCGCCGCTTCGAGCGCCCCCCGCAACCCATCGACCAACATTTCCGCACCGCTGCGCACAAATGGCACCTGCGTCGCGGCAATGACGATGTTCATCCGTTGCCCACCCCCGGCTCCTTCAGCGCCGAGGCCGATGCTTCATGAGCCTGAACGCCACTATCCGCAGTCGGGGTGGCCGGATCGGCAAGTTCGAGCGCGGCGATGCGCGCGGCGAGCGCCTCCTGCCGCGCCGCGATCGTGTTGAGCGCGGTCACGGTCGCCTCGTTGAAGTCGTTCACCTGATCGACAATCGGGTTGATGTACCACCGCAGGCCAATGCGTATGAGGCGTTGCAGGATCGAGAGCGCGCGACCGATCACCGGCACGCGCCACATGATCGGGAAGTGCGCGGAGATGTGCGCGAGGTCGGCGGCCTGACGGAGCGGGTCGTCGAGCACCGCGCTATCGGTCAGGCCCATCGCCGTGCCGCGCGCCACCGCCTGTGCGCGCAAGGCGGCGACCGTCGCGGCGACATCGATCGTTTCTTCGGTGAGCGATTTCGTCATCATCGTCCCATCAAGGTTAAGGAGTCCGGCTCCCCACACGACGCACCATACATGCGCACGCGCGGCATTTTACGTTTCAAGCAGGTGCGTGTACACCCCGCGCACCGCCGTTGTGATCCGCTCCCAGGTGTACTGCCGGAGCACCTTCTCCCGACCGGCCGCTCCGAGTCGCGCGCGTAATGCGGGATCATCGAGCAGCGTCCTCAGCGCGGTGGCGAGCGCGCCGACATCGCTGAAGGGCACGAGCAGACCGTCAATGCCGTCTGTGACAACGCCCGGAATGCCCCCGGCATTCGCGCCGATGACGGGCTTCCCGTTCGCCCACGCATCGAGGAAAACGATCCCAAAGGAATCGGTGCGGGACGGCAGCGCGAGGATGTCCATCGCGGCGAGCACGTCCGCTTGCGTCGCCTTTTCAACGAAGCCGAGCGGGCGAATGTGGCGCAACGTGTCGGGCGGCAACTGCGCGACGAATGCGCGCGCCTGCGACACCATCGGCCCGGTGAGCACGAGTGTCGCGTCGCGCCCCTCCGCCCAGAGCCGCTGCATCGCGGCGACGAGGTCGAGCGTGCCCTTGTCGGCGGCGGCGGTGCCGCTGAAATAGACGACTGGCCCACGCAGGTCGAATGCCTGGCGCGCGCGCGCCGCATCGCCGCCCGTCACGTCGCCGGGGTGCACGCCGACACCGATGCGCCGCATCCGCGCGCGCGGCACGCCGTGCGCCGCGAGAAATTCCATCTCCTGCGGGGTCTGGACAATCGTCGCATCGGCGTTCCTCAGCAGTCGCAACTGATGCGGCATCGAGTAGTACCGCACAATGCTGCGGTCCCCCGGCGCGCCGAGATGCAGGAAGGGGGTCACGACGAAGGGCACACGCGCGGTCCGGGCGGCGCGCGCCCCCGCGAGCACAGTCGATTCGATGGAGATGTTCAGCGCGTGGACAAGATCAAACTCGGTCGCGTGCGCGGTGACCCACCGATGGAGCGACGGCACCCATGGCGCGAAGCGCCCGCCGCGACGCAGGGCCGCTTCCCGCCCCGGCGCGGGCAGGCGGCTCACCTCTGCCATCGCGCGGCGCAGCACGCGGTATCCGAGCGCGGACGCGGGGTAATGGCGCACCGGGAAGCGCAACACCCGCACGCCGTTCATCTGCTCCGAGGCGGGCGCATCGACGCGGCGGGTGCGGGGATTCCAGAAGTATTCCAAATCCCACGCATCCGTCGTCAGCACCGTGACCGCGTGACCATCCGCCGCGAACCGCTCGGATAATTCGCGGGCGTAGTTCTCCGAGCCGCCCTCGTACGGGGCGTACCGCTGGACGATATGCAGGAGACGGCGCGGCTGCTGCATCGCCTACGGCGCTCCGGTGGGCGCCGGGGCGACGACGGACGGCGCGACGACGGGCGCCGTTGCGATGCCGAGTTGGCTCTGCAAGCGCGCTAGGCGGTCGCGCGCCTCGCCGCCGATCTCCCCGGTGGGGTCGAGGTCGGCGGCGAGTTTGAATTCGTTGAGCGCATCGGCGAGGCGCGGCGGTTGCAGGGCGGTATCAGCATTGCCGAGGCCGAGGTGCGCCTGCGCCGCCGTCCGGTCGGTCGGTTTGAGCGCGATTGCCTGCGAGAGTTGCACCTGTGCGCCGGGAATGTCGCCACTCGCGAGCAGGAGTTCACCGATGCTGACGCGCGCCTGCGCGTCGTCGGGCCGGAGCGCGATGTACCGCCGGTAGAGCGACAGCGCCTGCTGGTACTGGCCCGTCTTGTCGTAATAATCCGCGAGCGCGCCGACGGTGTCGCCGTCGTTCGGGTTCGCGGTCGCGGCGGCGATCAGACGGTTCGGGTCGCTCGCGCCCAGCGTGGGGTTCGCCTGCTGCCCGACGCCGTTCGATGAGCCGATGGTGCCGACGACCGCGATCAGGAGCGACGCAACGACGACGATGCCGAGCACGATGATGCCCCGCCGCGCCAGTTTCTGGCTCGTGTTCGGGCGACGGCTCCGGGGCAACTGCGCGCGGGCGCGGCTCGCCGCGCGTGCCCGTCGCCGCGCATTCTGCGACATCGGTTACGCCCCCGCCCGGATCGCGTCGAGCGCGCGGCGCACGCGAAGATCGCTGATCTTGCCTTCCGCGATGACGCGCTCCGCACCATCAACGGTCACGGTGACAACCGGAATCCGCACCCCATAGTGAGCCTCCAACTCCGGCACGCCGCCGATCGCCACCACCCGCAACACGCCGCCCCACGTCGCAGCGACCGCCCGCGCCAGTGGCTTCTCCGCCAATTCGCAGAGATGGCAGCCCGCGCGCGTGTACAGCGTTACGACGAGCGGCGGTGCATCGGTTGTCGCGCGCGGACGGCGAAAGCGTCTCATGCGTCGCAGTATCGGGAGCGCGGGCATCCTCCGTCAAGCCGACGGCGCATCGGGCGGGAGGCCCAACGCGCGCGCCGCCGCCGCTCGCTGCCCCGCGTCGTGACGGCGATATTCCTCCTGCCAGTCGGCGGCCATCGCGCCGATCATCTCGTACGCCTGCACCATCGGACGGTCGCCGCCGTGCCACTCGCCCGCGACGACCTCCCCGACAAAGAGCGTCACGTCCGGCAGGTCGAGCGTCGCCGCGACGGTGCATTCGAGGAACCCCGGCGCATCCGTCAGGATCGGGCTACCCGTCGTCCCCGCCCGCCACGGCACGCCATCAAGCTTGACCGCGCCATCGTGCGCCGATTGGAAGCCCAATTGCCGCACGAGCGCGGCCTGCTCCTCACCGAGCGGATGCACCGCGAACGCACCGCTGTTCAGCATCAGATCGTGCGTCCGGTTCGCCTTCCAGATTTCCACCAGCACGCGCGGCGCGGCGGGGAGGATCGAGGCGGAGAGAACGCCCACGGCGATCTGCCCGCCCGCCTCCCCCGCGTGCGCCGCCGTGATCGCGCAGACCGGTCCCCAGAACCGCGACGTTATCCGCCGGATCGCATCAAGGTCCATCACGAGTCACCGAGCGCGTCGAGCCGCTCGTGCAGCCGCGCGACCCGCTCCCGCGCCGCGACGAGGCGATCCCGCGCCGCTTGCACGACATCGGGGCGGGCGCGGGCGACGAAGTTCTCATTCGCCAGTTGCGCCTCCGTCCGGTCCGCCTGCGCCGCCGCCTCGTCGATCTCGCGCCGCAAGCGGGCGCGTTCGGCGGCGACATCGACCATGCCGGTCAGGTAGACCGTCGTGTCCGCGACGACGAGCGCCGCCGCCTGTGGCGGTGCGTCGATCGTCGCGGCGATCGTCAGTTCATCATCGCCGATGCGTGCCAGCCGCGAGAGGATGTCTCGTTGCGACGCGAGCGCGTCCGCGTGCGGCCCGGCGGCGACCGTCGCGGCGACCCACTTCGCCGGTTCGACCCCCGCCTCCGACCGCGCGTTGCGCACGGCGCGGACAATGTCGATCAGGAGGCCGAATGCGCGCTCCGCCTCGTCGTCCGTTGCGCCCGGTTGCGGCCACCGCGCGACGATGAGCGCGTCGCCGCCGTGCGGCAACCGCTGCCAGATCGTCTCCGTGATGAACGGCATGAACGGATGGAGGAGGCGCAGCGCGCGCTCCAGTGTGTACGCCAGCGTTTGCTGGACAACTGCCTCGTCCGCCCCCTGCAAGCGCGGCTTGGCGGCCTCAATGTACCAGTCCGCCAGATCGCCCCAGAGGAAGTCGTAGATCTGCCGCCCCGCCTCACCGAGCAGGTACCCCTCCAGGAGGCGCGTCACCTCCGCTTCCAGCGTATGCAGTCTGCTCGTGAGCCAGCGGTCCGCGAGCGCCATCTGCGCGCGGTCGGGCGCGGCGGGGTTGCCGTCCGCGTCCCGCGCGATCGCGTCCGCGTCGATGTTCGCGAGCACGAAACGCGCGACATTCCAGAGCTTGTTCGCGAAGTTTCGGTTGCCCTCGACGCGGTCCGCCGAGAGGTTCACGTCGTTCCCCGGCGTACCCATCGTTGTGAGCGTGAACCGGAGGGCATCGGTGCCGAAGCGATCCGTCAGGTCGAGCGGGTCGAGCACATTCCCCTTCGTCTTGCTCATCTTCTGGCCCCGCTCATCGCGCACCATGCCGTGCAGGTAGACGGTGCGGAACGGCACATCGTCCATCATCGCCAGCCCCTGGAAGATCATCCGCGCCACCCAGAAGAAGATGATGTCGTACCCAGTCTCCAGCACGCTCGTCGGGTAGAAGCGGCGCAAGTCCGGCGTGTCATCCGGCCAGCCGAGCGTGCTGAACGGCCAGAGCGCGGACGAGAACCAGGTGTCCAGCACGTCCGGGTCCTGCACGAGCGTCGCGGGGTCGATGCCAGCGGGGATTTCGTCGGCGGCGGGGAACTCCTTGTCCGAGACGACCACCATGCCGTCCGGTGCGTACCAGACGGGAATTTGATGGCCCCACCAGAGCTGGCGCGAGATGCACCAATCCTGGATGTGCTCCAGCCAGCGGTAGTAGTCGCCCGCGAACCGCTCCGGCACGAAGGTGATGCGCCCGTCACGTGCGGCGGCGATGGCGGGGGCGGCGAGCGGCTTCATGTCCACCCACCACTGGAGCGAGAGCATCGGCTCCAGCACCGCGCTGCCACGTTCGGCGTGCGGCACACTGTGGCGATGCGGCTCCGCCCGGACGAGTTGCCCCGCCGCTTCGAGGTCGGCGAGGACGCGCTTCCGCGCCTCCGCCGTCGTTAACCCGGCGTACGGCCCGGCCTGCTCGTTCATGTGGCCGTCGAAGGTCATCACCGTGATCTGCGGCAGGTCGTGCCGGAGGCCCATCGCGTAGTCGTTCGGGTCGTGCGCGGGCGTCACCTTAACCGCGCCGGTGCCGAACGCCGCGTCCACATGCTCGTCCGCGATGATCGGGATGGCGCGGCCCAGGAGCGGCAGCACGAGCATCTTGCCGATGAGCGCGGCATACCGCGCGTCCTCCGGGTGCACCGCGACGGCAGTGTCCCCCAGCATCGTCTCGGGCCGCGTCGTCGCGACGGTGATCGACTGGCCCGGCGCGCTCTCGACGTCGTAGCGGATGTGCCAGAGGTGGCCGTCCTCCTCGATCTGATCGACTTCGAGGTCGGAGACCGTCGTCTGGTTCACCGGGTCCCAGTTGACCATCCGGTTGGCGCGATAGATCAGGCCACGGTCGTAGAGCCGCTTGAACGCCGTGCGGACGGCGCGCGCGGGGCCGGGGTCCATCGTGAAGACGTAGCGCGACCAGTCG
>JBBSII010000156.1:0-8523 GCA_038232175.1 Thermomicrobiales bacterium | reverse complement strand
TCTCTCTCGTGCTCGCTCATCCCGCCGCGCCCGCCGGGGCTGCGGCAATTGATTCCGAGGCGGAACTGCGCGTCGCCAAGACGGCGTACGACGCGCTCCGCAGGAACCTGTACACCGAGCCGGATACCGTCGTGCTCCTGACGAGCGCGCAGCGCGAGGCGCAGAAGGCGCTCGGTCAGGCCGTACCGCTCGATAATCTCGACGGCAGCGCGGATCAGCAGTGGGAGATCTTCGCCCAGAATATCCGCACGATGGTCGCGCAGTCCGGCGACACAAAACTCGCGCCCGGTGACCTCGCGCACAAACTCGCGGACGGCATGGCGAAGTCGGTCAACGACCTCCACACCTACTTCCTCGATCCGAAGGCGGCGGATAGCGTCCGGCGCAAGGACAACGGCGACACGAGCATCGTCAATTTCGGCTTCACGTCGATCAATGTCAACAACGGCATCTACGTGCGCAGCGTCGTCCCTTCCAGCCCCGTCGATGAGGCGGGCCTGCGGAGCGGCGATCACGCCATCGCGATCGATGGGAGCGCGCTCAACCCGACGACGCGCACCACCCTGCTCGGCTCGCCGCAGGAGGGCCACGATTACGTGCTCACCGTGCAGCACGTCGGCGACGCGAACCCGGTGGACCTCGCGGTCCATATCCACAAGTACGTCCGCACCGCGCTTGTCTCGCGGGTGCTCGATGGACACATCGGCTATATCCAGACATTCGCCTTCTACGACAGCATCCCGAAGGAACTCGATGCCGCGCTCGCCGACCTGCACAAGCAGAAGGTGGACAGCCTGATCGTCGATTTCCGCGGCAATCCGGGCGGTGTCAGCGTCGATCGGATGATGGGTCGCTTCCTCCCGTCCGGCACGGAGTTAGGCGTCTCGAAGGGGCGCAGGGTGCAGCGCAAGAGCGTCACGATCGCCGATGGCCACGCGCGGGAGACGCTGCCGGCCGTCGTGCTCGTGGACGATGGCAGCGGCTCGGCGAGTGAGATCGCCGCGCTCGCCTTCCGCGAGTTCGACCGGGGTACGCTCGTCGGCACGAAGACGGCCGGCGCGGTGGGCAGCACGCAGCGCACCGAATTGGGAGATGGCAGCCTGCTGTCGATCACCGTCGCCGTCTACATCTCCGCGAAGGGCGCGTCGCTCAACGCGATCGGCATCACGCCGGACATCGTCGTGGACCGGACGAATGACGATGTACTCGCTGGTCGTGACCCGCAATTGGACGCCGCGATTGGCCGCGCCAACGCGCTGATCGACCCGATCAGCGCCCGCCCCTTCCCACTCGCCGCCTGATCGCCCATCTACGTCTGTCATTGGCCCGGCTCGGTGCATTGCGCGATACTCTGCGTGGCGCACCGCACCGGGCCTTGAAACGTAACCGAGGTGATACCTAATGGGGAAGAAGAGGACGAAGGACTCAGGACTCAGGACTCAGGAAGGGACAAGGCATTTGCACGACGCTAGCCAAGGTTCCCACTTAGTCCTGAGGACTGAGTCCTCAGTCCTACCCAGCGGTATCGCCAGCAGCATTCTCGACGCGATTGGCTGGACGCCGCTCGTCGCGCTGGACCGGATCGGCGCGGGGCTGCCGGGGCGGGTTGTGCTGAAGATCGAAGGGGCGAACCCTGGCGCGTCGATCAAGGACCGTGCCGCGCTCGTCTGCATCGCGGAGGCGGAGCGGGAGGGGCGACTCGCGCCGGGCGGAACCGTCGTCGAACTGACGAGCGGCAACATGGGCGCGGGCCTCGCGATCGTCTGCGCGGTCAAGGGATACCACTTCATCGCCGTGATGAGCGTCGGCAACAGCCGCGAGCGCGTCCAGATGCTGCGCGCGCTCGGCGCGGAGGTCGATCTCGTGCCGCAGATACCGGGCGGCGTGCTGGGGCAGGTCTCCGGCGACGATCTCGCCCTCGTGGAGCAGCGGGCGCAGGAACTCGTCCGCACGCTCGGCGCGTTCCGCCCGCACCAGTTCAACAACCCCGCGAACCTCCGCGCCCACGAACAAACGACCGGCCCCGAAATTTGGACGCAGACGGGCGGCGCGGTGACGCATTTCTGCGCCATCGTCGGCACGGGCGGGACGTTCCTCGGCACGGCGCGCGCGCTCAAGGCGCGGAACCCCGCTGTCCGGTGCTACGCCATCGAGCCGGAGGGATCGCAGGTGATCGCGGGCTTGCCCATAACGAACCCGCGCCACACGTTGCAGGGCGCGGGATACGCCGCCGTGCCACCCCAGTGGGACGCCGCCCTCTGCGACGGCACCCTCGCGGTCGGCGATGCTGAGGCGCTGCAAACCGCGCGCCTGCTCGCCACGCGGGAGGGCATCTTCGCGGGGTTCTCGGCGGGCGCGAATGTCGCCGCCGCCCTCCGCCTCGCGCGGGAAGCCCCGGCGGGGAGCATCATCGCGACCGTCGCGTGCGACAGTGGCCTGAAATATCTCTCGACCGATCTCGTCCCTGACTGATCGGTGCGTGGCGTGCTACCATGCGTGTGAAAACGGACTGGCGATTCGCGCGCAGGAGGGAATGGCGCTGTGCTCACCAAAGTGACCGACATCAAGGACGCTGAGCGGCTGAAGGAACTGATCGCCCCGAGCGTCTTCAACCCGAGCGGCAGGGGGCTGGATTACCTGCTCACGACCGTCTACACCAACCCCCAGCGGAAGCTCTACGTCTGGACGGAGGACGAGCGGCCCGTCGGCATCCTCGGCGTTGAGCGGGTCGGGCGGGACGCCGCGCTGCTGCTGCACATCGCGGTGGATCCGTCGATGCGCCGCCACGGGATCGGCGCGCGGATGATTAAGGGCGTCATCGAGCAGGAGGGGCTGCACGCCTTCTACTCGGAGACCGATCAGAACTCCGTCGCGTTCTACCGCGCCTGCGGCTTCGAGGTCACATCGCTCGGCGAGAAGCACCCTGGCATCGAACGCTTCTCCTGCCGCTGGCAGGCCGAAGAATAAACCGCCCCAACCCCTCCTGCCCAAAGGGCAACTGCGGGAGGAGTCGGGGTGGTGGGCCTACTCCTCTTCGAGATAGGCGAGCAGCGTATCGACATGGCGTGTCAGGCTCTTGTAGTCGCGCATCGCCGGGGGCATGGTGCGGAGCAGGGTGGCGAGGCGGCGGGCGTCGTCGGGGCCAACGAGGGCGTCCGCGAGAGGTTGGACGCGCGTGCGAATCGTGAAGAGGACGGCGTTCGTGCGCGGGTAGCGGATGAAGGTCTGCCACTCAGAGCGGAGGTAGTACCGCGTTCCCGCGTTCTCCGGGTTGATCCCCTCGTGCTCGAAGGCGTACCGCCGCTTCACCACCGGGGCACAGTTGAGGCGGTCGGAGGGGTGAATCGTCCAGTTGACGCGCGCGGTCGGGCGGCTCACCTTGACGCGCTGCATCATCAGGTCCGCCGGGCGGCCGATCTTCTCCGCAAAAAGCGGCACGGGGCCGTGGATGGCGAGGAATGACCGGCCCATCTTGTCGTCCAGGCACCAGCCGGAGGCGAAGCAGAGGTGCCCCGCGACGAGCGGACTGGTCGCGTCGTTGCCGTCCATCACGCAGAGGTCCTCCTGCACCTGCCGCCCGACCCAATCGAGCGGCGGTAGTGGCAGCGTTGCCGGGTCGCCGAGCGTGAACGCCGTCTCGGTGCCGAGCAGGCGGTTCGTCCAGCGCCAATGGTCGCCGTCCGTCGTGAGGGTGAAGTGCGCCGGGTAGTGCCGCGCCATGTTCGGCAGGAGGATTTCGACCGTCTCCCACTGCATCGCCTCGGTGCCGGGAAGGGTCTGGTAGTAATAGTGCGCGTCGCTGGCGAGGATGTCATCTTTGAGCGCGAGTTCCGCCGCGTAACTGGCGGGGTCAACATCGATAATGCAGTCCGGCGCGAGTTGCCGGACATTCATCCGCATGTCGAACGCGCCGTCTTCGAGCGCGAGATGCTTCAGCACAGATGGAATCTCCCCGCGTAGAACGATCTATTGCGCGACGTTACCATGCATCCCATCGCCCGCCAACCACGGCGCGTAATGAAAGAGATCATCAAAGAATGCTTGGTCCCACGATGGCCCGTACCATCGCGACCAGAGAGGAATGAACTGCGGGAACCAGCGAGTCGGCCATGGCAGCCAGCGAGGATGATGCCAATAGACTTCTCGCAACATGATCCCCTCCCATCCCCTGTAACGCCCTCGTATACTGCGCCCGATACACTCCATATCTTGCCACGGAACACGGAGCAATGACCAACCGCTGTGATACGTGACGCCTTCCGGCGTGACGACGAGACGAACGCTCCGTGAACTCCAAACGGCGAGCGGGATAAAGGCAAAAGAGCAGCCCCAGCGCAAACTGCCAGCGCGAATGATCGCGAATTCCCTCGAAGAGATTGTTTGTCCCGAGAAGGGGGTTACATCCAGGCAAACCACAATCTACGGCGGTACCATCGGTTGCGATACACATGTGCGGTGGCTGACTGGATAAGTGCCTGCTGCATCATCCGCATCCTTCCAGACAGGGCCAGTGCATATTACGTTCCCGCGATGAACTCGACCTCGTTGCCGTCCGGGTCGTCCACGTACAGAGTGCGGGAGGGGATGACGGGGTGCTGACCGGTGCGGATGGCGAGGCCGTGCGCGGCGAGATGGTCGCGCATCGCGTCGAAGTCCACCGGGGTGAGTTCGAAGGCGAGGTGATGGAGCGTGCGCCCCGGCTTCGCGGCGGGGAAGGGTGGCGTGTCGGGCGGCAGCGGCGCGAGCACGATGAGTTGCGGCACCGTCACGGCGGCGTTGCCCGCGCGGAGGAAGACGGGCCGGAACCCTGGCTCCGACACGAGCGTCAGCCCGAGCATATCCCGATAAAAGCGCAACGACGCATCGAGGTCGTGCACCGAGAGGACAATTTCCGCGATGCCCCGGATTCCGGTCATAATTGGACGCTCCTTCGCAACACCTGTCCGCCGCCGCATTGTATCCTATGCAGTGACGCATGGGTGACACCTCGGCGCATCGCGTGCGACGGATCGATTACGCAGGCTGGAAAGCCCGCGCTACCGCTCCCCCTTCCCCTGCGGGGGAAGGGGGCTGGGGGGTTGGGTGAACGCCACCAACATCAAGGCCCTTGCCCACGCGCACGGTTTCCATCTCGCCCGCGTGACGACGGCGGAACCGTTCGCGGGGCTGGAGCCGGTGCTGAACGAGCGGATCGCGGCGGGCCACCTCGACGGGCTGGACTGGTTCACGCCCGAGCGCGCCCACATCGCGAGCGCGCCGCAACGGTTGTTGCCGTGGGCGCGCTCGCTGCTCGTGCTCGGCGTCTCGTACTACGCCGACGCGCCCCCCGTGCCGGACGATGGCGTGCTCCGGGGCCGCGTCGCGCGGTACGCATGGGGCATGGATTACCACGACCTCCTGCGCGACATGATGCGCGGCCTAATCGTGGAAATTGAGCGATGCGTTGGGCATCCCTTGCAGGCGGGGACGCTCGTGGATACGGCGCGGATCGTCGACCGGGCGGCGGCGGCGCGGGCGGGGCTGGGATGGTACGGCAAGCATACGTGCATCATCGCGACGCGCGACACCGGCTCGTATCTCTTCCTCGCTGAGGTGCCGCTCGACCTCGATCTGGAGCCGGACGCGCCGGTGCGGAAGTCGTGCGGCACGTGCGCGGCGTGCATGGTGGCCTGCCCGACGCACGCCATCCCCGCCGCCTACGTGCTCGACACGCCGCGCTGTATCTCGTACCTGACGATTGAGCAGCGCGGCGCGATTGCGCCCGAACTGCGCCCGCTGATGGGCAATTGGGTCTTCGGCTGCGATGTTTGCCAGGATGTCTGCCCGCCAAACCGGCACGTCCTGCCCCTCGCACCGCCCGTGCTCCGGCCCCGCAGCGTGGACGACGCCTATCCCGCGTTGATCCCGCTCCTGACAATGACGGTGGAGGAGTACCGCGCGCGATTCCGGGGCCGCTCGGTCAAACGCGCGAAGTGGGCGATGCTCGCCCGCAACGCCGCCATTGCCCTCGGCAACTCCGGTGATCCCGCCGCTGTGCCCGCCCTTGCGGACGCCCTGTGCAACCACGAATCCCCGCTTGTGCGCGGGCACGCGGCGTGGGCGCTCGGTCGGCTCGGCGGAGTGGAGGCATGGGCCGCGCTCGATCGCTGCCGCGTGATGGAGCCGGACGCGATGGTGCGGGTGGAGGTCGTGGAGGCGCTGGGATGGTTCTAACACCTCTGTTCATGCGCCTCGTCCAGCCCGAAGGCCCCTGAGCACGCGCCGTCGCACATCGCCGATGCGAGGACGGCACTGTATACAAAAACAAACCAGTTTCCGCTAATAGAACGTACTCGTGTAACAGAGGCGCGAGATGGTAGGATAGCGCCGTCGTTCATTGGATGTGTGGATAGGGGGAGCGAAATGCGCACGTTGTCTCGTAGGTTTGTCGGGTTGATGATGGTCTCTGTGCTTCTGGGTCTTTTCGTGGTTGGTGGCTCTGTCTCCGCCGCCACGGTGGACGCGGGGCATAACTACATGGCGGTGCTCTCGTCCGGCGATGAGGTGCCGATCGCGGAGCAGGATGCGTTGGGCTGGGCGTATCTCCATATCAATGATGATGGGCAGAGCATGACGTGGACGCTCTGGATGAACGCCATTAATGACCCCGTCGCCGGTCACATCCACATCGGCGCCTTCGGGAACAATGGCCCGGTGGTTGTTCCGCTGTATAGCGGCAAGAATGTCGGCCCGTTCAGTGGCATGATGTCCTCCGGCACGATCACCGCGAAGGACTTTGATGGGCCGCTGAAGGGCAAGACGATGGACGATCTCTTTGCCGCGATGAAGAGCGGCAATGCCTACGTCAATGTCCACTCCGTGAAGTACCCCGGTGGCCAGACGCGCGGCCAGATTCGCAGCGACGAAAACCTGCGCCTCGGCAGCTAACCAAAAAGTGACGAGTACTGAGTACTAAGTACTGAGTGCGGAACGGGGCAGGCTTCCGGGCTTGCCCTTTTCACTGTTCGCCGCTCCACATCGACAACTCTCACTCAGTACTCGCTACTCGTTACTCGGATGATGGCGTCGGCCATCCGCGCGACGCGGGCCATCGCGCGGACATCGTGGACGCGGACGATGTCCGCACCGGCGGCGATGGCGAGCGCGACGGTGGCGGCGGTGCCCTCCAGGCGCTCCTCGATGGGGAGATCGAGCGTCAGGCCGATGAAGGATTTGCGCGAAGTGCCGACGAGCACCGGCAGACCGAGCGCCCGCAACTCCGGCAGGCGGCGCATCACCGCCAGATTCTGCGCAACGGTCTTGCCGAAGCCGATGCCGGGATCGACGATGATCTGCGCCTGCGGGACGCCCGCGCGGGTGGCGATGGCGATGCTCTCCCCCAGCCGCGCGATGATCGCGGCCATCACGTCGGTGTACGTCACATCGTCGTAGTGGCCACCGTGCGCGTCCACCGTCGGCGTCGCGGCGCGGTTGTGCATGACAACGAGCGCCGCCCCCGCCCGCGCGACGACGGCCGCCACTGCCGGGTCGCGATGGAGGCCCCAGACATCGTTCACCATCGTCGCGCCCGCCGCCAGCGCGGCCGCCGCAACCGCCGTGCGGGATGTATCCACGGAGATCGGCACCGTCAGGCGTGCCACGAGAGCCGCGATGACCGGGACGACGCGGGCGATTTCCTCCGCCACAGAGACGGCGGGCGCGCCGGGTCGCGTCGATTCGCCGCCCACATCGATGATGTCCGTGCCGTCCCGCACGAACGCCTCCGCTCGCGCGAGCGCGGCGTCAATGTCCCCATCGACGCTGTCCCCGGAGAAGGAATCGGGCGTGACGTTGAGAATGCCCATCACGTACGTTTTCGCGCCCCAGCGGAGGAGCGTGTCGCCGCAACGGGTTGTGCCGTGCTCGTGTGTCATCTTGCACCAGTCCCGCCGCCATGCTATTGATTCAACAGCGTGTCGCGCACCGCGCCGATCAGATAGAGCGAGCCGGTGACGCAGATGCAATCATCCGCATTCGCCCCTGCCCGCGCCGCCGCGACCGCCGCCACCGGCTCCGGCACGATGGCGACCGTGCCACGCGGGTGAAAGGTGGCGAACAATGCCGCCAGTTCCTCCGGGGGGATCGCCTGACCCGGCCCGAAGTCGCCGTGCATGTCGAACGTGGTGAGCACAATGTGATCCACGACCGCCGCCAGCCGCGCGAGCATCGCCGCCACATCGTGCCGCCGTGTGAAGGCTGCGACAACGATCAGTCGTTCATAGTCGAAGTATTCAGGCAGGGCGGCGAGCAGCGCGTCCAGTTTGTCCGGGTTGTGCGCGCCATCGAGCACGACGGTTGGCGATGTCGCGACGACTTCGAGCCTGCCGGGAATGCGGATCGTCGGCAACGTCTGCTCGATGACTGCATCGGGAACCGTGAGGCCATGCGACATGAGGGCGTCCGTGGCGGCGATAGCGAGCGCGGCGTTCGTCACTTGATGCGCTCCGAGCAGGCCGAGGTGTAATGCATCGTGCCGATGGCTCC
>JBBSII010000155.1:0-8552 GCA_038232175.1 Thermomicrobiales bacterium | reverse complement strand
GGCGTCTGAGAGCGACCCCACGCCGCCGTTCCACCCGCGCTGGGTGGCGCGGTTGCTCCGCGACGCCTTCCCGCCCGACGCCATCGTCACATCCGACGGTTCGGCGACCGAATCGTGGCTGTACGAACCGGGGTTCACGGTCACGCAGCCCGGCTCCGTGCTCGTGCCGGAGGTGCAGCAGACGATGGGCTACGCGGTCGGTGCGGCGCTCGGTGCGGCGCTCGGCGCGCCCGATCGACGCGCGCTCGCGGTCGTCGGCGACGGCAGCCTGACGATGGCGCTCGGCGAACTGGCGACGATTGCGGCGATGCGGGTGCCGCTGACGATCTGCGTCTTCAACGACGGGCAGTACAACGCGCTCCGCGTCCGGCAGGAGGCGTTGTTCGACCGGCGCTATGTCGGCACGGAACTTGGTTCGCTCGACTATGCACAGGTCGCGCGCGGCCTCGGGATGCGCGGCGAGAAGATCGCGACCGCCGCCCAACTCCGCGCCATCCTCCGCGATGCCGCCACCCGATCGGAACCGCTCCTGCTCGACATCCCGATCACGCCGGAGCCGCTTTCCGAGCGATACACCGCCGTGATCGAGGCCGGAAGATAGCCGGACAACGCAAAACGAGGGAATCCATCATGCAGAAAGAGATCATCACCATTCAAGAGCAGGACGATGCCGGGACGAGTGCAGGCGTCAGCCGCACGCTCGCCGCATTCGCCGCGACGACGCGCTACGAGGAGATCCCCGCGTCCGTGATTGCCGACGCGAAACTGGCGATCCTCGATTGGTTCGGCTCCGCGCTGGCGGGCGCGCTCGAACCCCCGGCGCGCATCGCGCGAGCGGCCGTCCGCTCGCTCGGCGCATCCGACGACGCGACGGTCTTCCCCGCTGGCCGGTCGTCGGCCGCTGGCGCCGCGCTCGCGAACGGCGTCGCGTCGCATATCCTCGAATTCGACGACGTGCACAAAGGCTCGACGATGCACGCCGCCGCGCCGATCCTCCCCGCCGCATTCGCGGTGGCGGAGCGCGAGCACGCGGACGGACGCGCGCTGCTCCGCGCGACGGTGCTCGGATACGACGCGGGGCTGCGGGTCGGGGAGGCTGTCAACCCGAGCCACTACGCCTTCTGGCATCCGACGGGCACGGCGGCGACCTTTGGCGCGGCGGTCGCGGCGGGTTCCCTCCTCCATCTCGACACTGACCGGATGCTCGACGCGCTCGGCAGCGCGGGGACGCAGGCGGCGGGGCTGTGGGAGTTCAACGCGGATGGCGCGATGAGCAAGCATCTGCACCCCGGCAAGGCCGCATTCAACGGCATCCTCGCCGCCGACCTCGCGCGGCACGGCTTCACGGGGGCGACGCGCATCCTCGAAGGCGAGCGGGGTTTCTTCCGCGCAACGAGCACCGCGCACGACGCATCGCGCGTCACCGTCGAGCTGGGCAGCCATTGGAAGATCAGCGAGAACTGCTACAAACTGCACTCGTGCTGCGGGCACACGCACACCGCGATTGACACCGCGCAGGACCTCCGCGCCCGGCAGGGTTGGCAGGGGGACGACGCGGTTGACGCCATCGCGCGGGTCGAGATCGCGCTGTACGGGCCGGGATATGACGTGGTGCGCCGGATGAACCCGCGCACACCGTATCAGGCGAAGTTCAGCGTCGCCTACTGCGTCGCGGCGGCGCTGATCGAGGGGCAGGTCGGGCTGGCGCAGTTCGACCCGGCGCGGTTCGATGCGGACGGCGTGCGGCACCCCGGCATCGCCGCCCTGCTGCAACGGACGCACGTCGCCACCGATCCCGCCCTCTCCGCGCGCTACCCGGAACGCTGGCCGGCGCGCGTGACGCTCCACCTCACAAATGGCGAGACGATCACGGGATATGCGGACTACCCGCGCGGCAACCCGGAGAACCCGCCCTCCCCCGCGACGCTCGAAGCGAAGTTCCGCGCGCTCGTCGAACCGCGCTACGACGCCGCACTCGCCGACCGCGTCATCGACGCCGTGCACACGCTCGACCACTGCCCCGATGTCTCGCCGCTGATGCGTGCAATTGCGTTCGGCATCCGCGCATGACTGAGCCGTCAGCGCCGCTGGCATCGTCAGGCGCGTTCCCAATCGCCGTCCTACTCTCCGGGCAAGGGCGCACCCTCGCAAATCTGATCGCGCACCGCGAGCGCGGCGAATTGCCCATCCGCATCGCCTGCGTCATCGGCAGTAAGCCCGGTATCGGCGGACTCCAGATCGCCGCCGACGCGGGCATCCCGCATCATGTCGTCGCGCAGCGTGGATACGCGGATGTAGCGGCGTTCAGCGCCGCCGTCTGGGAAACAATCGCGCCGTACGATGTGCGACTGGTTGTGCACGCGGGGTTCCTACACAAACTGCTCGTCCCGCCCGCGTGGAAGGGGCGCGTCCTCAACATTCACCCGTCGCTCCTCCCAGCCTTTGGCGGCAAGGGGATGTACGGCGGCCACGTCCACGCGGCGGTGCTCACCCATGGCTGCAAGGTGACGGGGTGCACCGTGCACATCTGCGACGACGCCTACGACGCGGGGCCAATCGTCGCGCAGCGGTGCGTCCCCGTGCGCGACGACGACACCGCCGACACGCTGGCGGGCCGCGTCTTCGCCGCCGAATGCGCGCTCTATCCGGCGGTCATCCGCGCCTTCGCGGAGGGGCGTATCCAACAGACGGGCAGGCGCGTTACAATAATCGGAGCCGGGAGCACGACGGTGTGCCGGGCTGCTCAATCGGAGGAGTGACGGATGCGCGTTATCTGGCTCAACACCCTGCTCTGCATCGCGGTGATCGTCTTCGCCGCGAGTATCTATGCGGGCGTCAACGATTCCATCCGCCTCATCTTCTCCCTGCTCATCGTCGCGCTCGGGCTGTACCGGCTCGCGGACATTGTGCGGGAGTAGTAGCCGGTAGTCAGTAAGAAGGAGGGCGCATCGACGTAGTATCGTGCCAATACGCCCTCCTTTTCTGGTTACTGCCTACTGATACTCTTTCACGATAATCATGTCGTCACAAAGGGCGCCGCCGTTATCCCGTAGGGGCGGTGCTCGAACCGCCCTCCCCGCCCCGCAGCGACGCCTCGGTATGCCGCAATCGCGCCGTGGCGATCGACGGCGGGCGGTTCGAGCACCGCCCCTACGCGGACATCACGCCATTGCCATCGTGAAACAGTGACTACAGGCTACTTTCTCGTACGGGCGACCCGCAAAACCGATGCGGTGAGCAACAGGACTACGGCGATCGGCATGAGCCACCATGCGACGATAGCGTTATGAGCGAGGAGCGCGGTGATGGCCAGCGCGGCGATGACACCCACCGCCACCGTCCAATCATCGCCGACAACGAAATCGTACCAGAACTGCGCGAACCCGGTGATGTATTTCATCGGTTAATCCCCCGCGCCACGAACCGTGGCCGTAGCGACCGTCCGTGCGTGTTGCTGCTTCATGAGCGCCACCAGACCGAACGAAACGATGAGCACAAAGGCGAGCACCGCAAGGATCGCCCCGTCCTTGCCGGGCCAATCGACGCCCGCGCCCTCCGCGCCCCAGAAAATGCCGAAAGTCGTCAGCATCACGCCGACCGAGAACTTCATCGTGTTCTCCGGCACGCGGCTGAGCGGCTGGTGCACGGCAAGCCCCACGACGCCGACAATGAGAATCGCCGCCGCCGCGCCGACCGCCGCGAGCGGGATACCGCCGCGCCCGTGCGTGCTCCCGAATGTCAGGACGATGAACGCCACTTCCAGCCCCTCCAGAAAGACGCCTTTGAAGGAGAGCGTGAAGGAGTACCAATCCATCCCCGCGCGGACCTCGGTCCCCGCCTGCCGCGCCGCCTCGACTTCCGCGCGATAGGTCGCGTCCTCGTCGTGGAGCGCCTTGTAGCCGCTCCCGCGCAGGATCGCCTTGCGGAGCCACTGCAACCCGAAGATCAGCAGCAGCGCGCCGACGACGAGCCGTAGCGCATCAATCGGGATGCGCGTCAGCGCGGGGCCGAGCGCGGCGACCACGACCGCGAGCGCCACCGTCGCCGCCGCCACACCGATCAATGCGGATCGCCACCCGCGCGTCACGCCGACCGCGAGCACGATCGTCAGCGCCTCGACCATCTCCACGGCGGAGGCGAGGAACGCCGCCAGCACAAGAAAGACGACACTGGTACTCATGAGCCGGTCTCCTTTTCCTTCATTTCTCCCACGCCCATCCCCTTCGCGGATTGAACGGGCCGCACCGACGCCACCCGCCGCAGGGTCGGCGTCGCGATCTGGGGCAGGTCGCCGCCCGCCGTGATTGGGTCGTCATTCGTGCGGCGGTAGACTTCCTGCTCGAATGCGCTGAGCAATTCCGCACACCGCTCGATCCAGACCGCCACATCGCCGCGCCGGTCCGCCCCGAACCAGTCCCGATCGATGATCCGCGCGTACCAGCGGCGAATCTTCTCGAGGTCCTGCCCGATCTCCTCCGCCTCCTCGAAGGTGTAGTTCTGCCGGAAATGCTCGAACTCGATCTCCTTGACGAACTTCGTCTCGCACTCCTCGACGATCTCGGCATATTCCTTGTTGCGGAAGTCGCGGAACGCCCGGATAATTTTCGTCTCGTCCTCGTCGCGCAGCCGGGGCAGGTCGAAGAGCGTGAATTCGCCCTCCATGCCGGAGATTTTGGCCGTCACACGGTCCAGTTCGTCCCGCAGCGCAGGCAGATCGGGCATGATGCAGACGCATTGCTGCAAGTAGAGTGCGCCCATCCGCTTCAGGTCGCGCCAGACGGTCACACGCTTGCTCGCGGGGTCGCTCGGCACGCGGTAGACGAGCAGCAGCCATGCGTTTGCCTCCATGATCTCCCCTTCATTAACGAACAGCCGTTGCAATGTAACACCTGCACATCAACAAGCGTAGCGTCGGTGCAGCCTGCTGTCAAGCTGCTCGAATGCATATAAAACCCTCATCAACGCATCATGCGTCATTCATCGTCATCGTACAGGCGAACGGTATTGTGCAGGTGTTACAGCGCAATACCTGCTGCATGATCGACTCTATTATCATGCAATCGCCGGAGGGACAATGACAAGATCACGACTACTGCTCGGGCGCCGCACGATCATCGGGTATGCCGCCATGGGCGCCGTCTCGACGATCCTCACCGCCTGTGGCGGGGACGGCACTGCGACGGACACGCCGAAAGCGGCTGGCGCGACGACGGCTGCAACGACTGCGGCCCCCACCGCCGCAAGTGCCGCTACACCGGCGCGCGCCGCCGGGGCATCGAAGGGCGATCCGCTGCCTGTCCGCTATTTCGATTGGATCGAGGGGGCGACGCACGGCGACTTCGGGCGCAGTTTCCGCTCCTACACGCCCGTCGCGACGATGTACCGACAGCGAATCGGCAACACCGCGCTGCTCACCCTCTGCGCCGTGACGATCGGCGCGCTCGTGGCGATCCCGCTCGGGACACTCGCGGCGTACCGGCGCGGCAGCGCGCTTGATACCATCACGCAGTTCGTCGCGGTCCTCGGGTCGGCAGTGCCGGGGTTCTGGATCGCCTTTGTCCTCATCTACTTCGTCTCGGCACGCCGACGCCGCGCGGGATCATCCTCCCCGCCATCGTGCTCTCGCTCTCCAACATTGCCATCCTGACGCGGGCGGCGATGCTCGGCGTGCTCGGCAAGGAGTTCGTCCGGGTCGCGCGGTCGAAGGGGCAGTCGCCCGCCGTCGTGACGCGCACGCACATCTTCCGCAACGCCGTCGTACCGATCCTCACCGTGCTCGGGCTTGAGGCGGCGCACATGATGACGGGCGCGGCGGTGGTCGAGTTCGTCTTCGCGTGGCCGGGGATTGGCAAGATGGCGGTGGACGCCGCACTCGTCCGCGACACGCCGGTGATCGCTGGCGTCGCTCTCGTTCCTCGGCCTCGGCATGCAGCCGCCGACGCCGGAATGGGGCGTGATGATTAACGAGGCGCGTGCGCACTTCCAGCGCTACCCGTGGCGATGATCGCCCCCGGCCTCTGCATCGCCCTCACGGTGCTCGCCGTCAATCTCACGGGCGACGCGCTGCGGGACGCACTCGATCCACGCACGAACCGCTCATAGACGTTCTCCGAGTGGAAACCCATCGCCCTCAGGCGAACTACTGGGAGGAAACAAGTCTCCTGTTACGGAAGGATTTTATCGCTCCGATTGCTCCGCACTCGGCCACGCGAACCACGCGACGAGCAGGCTGCCGAGCAGCAGCACGACGAAGAGCAGGTCGTGCTTCACACGCGGGTGCGCGGGCGCGAACCCCGTCCAGTAGACGATATTGGCGGCGAAGACGATTGCGAGGACGACGCCGACCACGACAATCGCCATCCGCTGACCCCGTGACAACTGATCCATCAATCTGCTCCTTACGTTAGATCACGGCGCGAATGCCGAAGATCGCGAGACAAACGACCCCGAATGCCATGCAGTAGTAGCCGAACGGGTCGAGCCGTTCGGTCTCGAAGTATTGCACGAGGAAACGGACGGCGAGATAGGCGGTCACGCCCGAGATGAAAAAGCCCATCACCGCCAAGCCAAGCCCGATGTTGGCGTCCGCCTTGAAGAGTTTCGGCACCTCGGAGACGCCGGCAGCGAGGATGATCGGCGTCGCGAGCATGAACGAGTAGCGCGCGGCGTCCTTGTGCCGCAGGCCGACGAGCAGCCCGCCGGTGATCGTCGCCCCGGAGCGCGAGAATCCCGGCAGGAGCGCGAGCGCCTGCGCCGTGCCGACGGCGATGCCCTCTTTAAACCCCACGTCGCTGATCTGCTTGCCCCGCTCCATCGTCGCGACCCCACCGGCCTCACTGGCGGCGACGGCGACGCGCTGACGACGGCGCAACCGCTCCCCCGCCAGCATCATCACGCCGTTGAGGACGAGGAAGACCGCGATCAACGCGGGCTTGCCGAACAGGTCGCGCAGCGGGTGCTGAAAGAGGAAGCCGAGCAGCCCCGCCGGGATGGTGCCGACCGCGATCAGCCAGCCGAAACGCTCGTCCGGGTCGTCGGAAAGTTTGCGACGCGCGATGCTCTGGAGCATCGCCGTGATGATGCGGAGCCAATCGCGCCAGAAGAATGTCAGCAGCGCGACGGCGGTCCCGAGATGGAGCACGACGACGAAGGCGACGAAACTCGCGTTGTTCGGGTCGCCCGTCTTCCACTCATTCCAGCCGAGCAGTGCGGGCACGAGCACGCTATGGCCGAGGCTGGAGACCGGGAAAAGCTCGAACGCCCCCTGCAGGAGGCTGATGACAATTGCGTGCAGCAAACTCATCGACGCTCACCATCCCAAATAAGTACGAGGACCATTTCGCCGCTATCCTTTCATGTACGGACACGTCGCCATCGCGGGCAAGCATACCATCCCCGGCAGCGTAACACCGCCGCGATATAGGAATGCTACACTGCACGCCGCGAGCATTGGTGATGTGGGAAGGGGTATTCGGGTGACAATACCGATAGGAAGGGTCGCATTCCTCGGCGCGGGCGCGATGGCGGAGGCGATGGTCGCCGGGATGCTGGCACGCGGTGTCGTGCAGCCGGAGCAGATTGTCGCGAGCCATCCGCGCGCCGGGCGGCGCGACGAACTGGTCGCGCGGTACGGCATCGCGCTGGTCGAGGGGAATCGTGAGGCGGCACAGGGCGCGGACCTCGTTGTGCTCACGGTCAAGCCGCAGGTGATTCGCAGCGTGCTGGCGGAAATCCGCGAGGTGATCACGCCGGAGCAGGTCGTCCTCTCCATCGCGGCGGGCGTGCCGCTAACGACGCTCGTTAGCAACCTCGGCGGGCACGGCGCGGCGGCGCGCGCGATGCCGAACACCCCCGCACAGATCGGCGAGGGCGTCACCGTCTGGGCGACGACCGCCTCCGTCACTGAGGCCCAGCGCGCGGTGATCGGCACGGCCCTCGGCGCGCTCGGTCATGCGCACTATGTCGAGGACGAGAAACTCGTCGATATGGCGACCGCCCTCTCCGGCACCGGCCCGACGTACATCTTCCTCGTGATGGAGGCGCTGATCGACGCGGGTGTGCACCTCGGCTTCTCACGCCACCTCGCGGAGCAACTCGTCATCCAGACGATCTCCGGCTCCGTCGCCTTCGCCGCGCAGTCGCACAAACACCCCGCCGAGTTGCGGAACCTCGTCACCTCCCCTGGCGGCACGAGCGCGGAGGCGATCTACCAGATGGAGAAGGGCGGCCTGCGCACCGTCCTCTCCAAAGCCGTCCACGCCGCCTACCAGCGCACTGTCACCCTCCGGCAGGCCCAGGAGCGGGACTGAATTTCGGAGAGCAGTGCGTTAGAACGTTTTCGTAATGACCGGATTGGCTAACTCCCTGGTGGCGGGGGGGGGGGGGGGGGGCGGGGGCGGGGGGGGCCGGGCCCCACACCCCCCGCAGCGCAACGACCGCGATCGCCAACCCGGCGAACAACAGGCCGGTGGTCATGGCCGAGCCTCTCGGGGGGTGCGGGGGTGATCCACCGGGCCGGCCGTGGCGTCAGGCCGGCCCGGTGGAAGCTGGGG
>JBBSII010000154.1:0-8562 GCA_038232175.1 Thermomicrobiales bacterium | reverse complement strand
TGTCGGGCGGCAACCGGAGCAGGGCTTTGTCTGGCTCAAGGCGGGCGAATGGACCCGGCTTGGCCTCTGGCTCCCCGGCGAGCGGGAGTTCGGCGACCAACCCGGCGCGCACGTCCATTTCGCGATGCGCGTGCACCGCGAAGACCTCCCGAAACTCGCGGATGAATTGCGTAACAAGGATATATTGGTCGAAGGCCCCGTACACCACGACGGCAAGGACAGCAGCATCTACATCAAGGACCCGGACAGCCACCTGATTGAATTCTTCGACTACGAACCGCAGCAGGATCAGCCCGACGGGAATACGGAGTGATGAGTACTGAGTACTGAGTGGGATGCATTCTTTACTCAGTACTCAGTACTCAGTACTCGTCACTTTGTAGGGAAGGGCGCTTCGTCCTCGTCGAGGATTTGCGCGCCGAAGAGGTTGGCCATGCGCTGGATGTGCGCCTCGTCGACATCGGCGGCGGGCGGCGTGACTTCGGCATTGGCAGCGCTCGTGCCGTTCGTCGCGCGTACTGGCTCGGCAGCCGCGACGATGGGGGCGATAGGTTGCTGCGGCGCGGGGGGGGCTTGCATCGGGGTCGGCGCGGGCACCGAGCGGAGGGGGCGACCGTTGCCGTTGGCGCGGTCAACGGGGCGATCCCCCACCAGTTCAGCCGTGACGCGCACCGGTTGCCCGACGATCTGCCCGATCACCTTTTCGAGCAGCAGTCGCGTCTCATCCTCGCTGATGTGCTTGAAGTGGAACGCGCCCGTCGTCCGCAACACGATCAGATTGCCGCGCACCTCGGCGGGGTCAACATCGAGCAGGACGCTGAACGTCTTCGTGCGCCCCTCCATCTTCACGCCCTGCTTGACGCGGTTCCAGACCTCGTGCAACTGCTCGACTGTCAGCGTGCCGCTCGCGGCGGGCGTCTCCGCTGGCGATGGCGCGGGCGGTGCGGGTTCGGCGGGCGGCGCGGCGCGATCCGGGCGGAAGCGATCCGGGCGGAGCGCAACGGGCGGCGCCGCGTCGTTCATCGGCGGCGGGGCGGGTGGGCGCGATGGTCGCGCCTCCATCATCGGCGCAGGTGCGGCGGTGGACGGCACGGCGTGCAGCGGCGGCGCGACGGTGACGGGAGCACGCTGGGCGACGGGCGCGGGTTGAATGCCCTGCCCAGTACGCATCAGGACGGCATCGACCAGCGCCAGTTCCAGCGGCAGGTGGCCGTACGCCGTGTGCTTCAGGCGGAACTCGACCTGGCTGAAGACCTTCGTGATGTATGCGACATCGGCGGGCGCGAACTGTCCAGTGCGCTCGTGGATTGCCGCGTCCGCGATCTCGCTCGCGTTCGGCACCGCGTACGCCGCGTACAGGAGCGCGCGGAGGGCGGCGACGATCTGCCCCGCCAGCACCCCCGGCTCGACGCCCGCCTCCGTCGCGGCGTTGATCGCGGCGATGCCTGCACCCACGTCGTTCGCCGCGAGCGCATCGATGATCGCCAGCACGCGCTCGTTCGACCCCGCGCCGAGCACATCGCGCACCGTCTCCAGCGTGATGCCGTCGCCCGTCCCGCCGTACGACGCGAGCGTGTCGAGCAGGCTGAGCGCGTCGCGCATCGACCCCGTCGCCTGCCGTGCGATGGCGGCGAGGGCGTCGTCGCTGGCGGTCAGCCCCTCCCGCTCGCAGATGCGGCGCATCAGCCCGACCATCGTCTCCACGGGGAAGCGGTGAAATTCGAACTGCTGGCAGCGCGACGCGACGGTATCGAGCAGCTTCTCCGGCTCCGTCGTGCAGAGGACGAACTTCGCGTGCGCGGGCGGCTCCTCCAGCGTCTTCAGGAAGGCGTTCCACGCGGGCGGCGTCAGTTGGTGGCACTCGTCGATGATGTAGAAGCGGTAGCGCAGCTGCGCCGGCTGGTACTGCACCGTGTCGCGCAACTGGCGGATCTCGTCGATGCCGCGATTGGAGGCGGCGTCGATCTCGATCAGGTCCATCGTCCGCCCCTCGTTGATGGCGCGGCAGGAGTCGCAGGCGTTGCAAGGGCGTCGGTCCGGGTCCGGGTTGAGGCAATTGGCGGCCTTCGCGAGCAGCCGGGCGGTGCTCGTCTTGCCCGTCCCGCGCGGGCCGGAGAAGAGATAGGCGTGCGCGAGCCGCCCCTGCCGGATCTGGCTCTTTAGCGTGCGGGTGATGTGCTCCTGCCCAACGAATTCGGCCCCGTCGAACGAGGTGGGGCGATACACGCGGTAGAGCGTCTGCACAGCGGGTTTCTCGGCGTCCATACTGCCTCTCGGTCTCTCAATCCTGTGAACACGCGGGTGTTCGTATAGGCCCCAGTATCGCCGAACGCGCGCAGTCGGGCAACCGGATCGAGGGGCCAATCGAGGGGCCGATTAAACCGCATCTGCCCAAAGGGCACCCGGCAGATGCGGTTCTCCCCGGTTTCCGTTCCCCATGGTTGTATGATGGTTATGCGAGGGAGAGCGGTTAGTGCGGCAGGCAAGGGGGGATGTGTGACGCAGTGGCGGCGGAACCTGGCGGCGATCTGGACCGCGCAGATGCTCGCGATTGTCGGGTTCAACACGCGCGCGCCGTTCTTCGTCTTCTTCCTGCGGGACGATCTCGGCGTCCACTCGACACGCGCCCTGACGATCTGGTCCGGCGTGCTGAACTCGGCGGGCGCATTGACGATGATGATCGCCGCGCCGATCTGGGGCGTGATCGCCGATCGCTACGGGCGCAAACCGATGGTGATGCGCGCGATGGGCTGCGGCTTCCTGCTCGCCGTCCTCTCGTCGTTCGCGCAGCACCCGTGGCACGTCCTCATCCTGCGGATGCTCGAAGGGGCGACGCTCGGCACCGTCTCGGCCTCCGTCGCCTTTGTCGCCAGTTCGGTGCCGAAGGACCGGCTCGGCTTCAGCCTCGGCCTGATGCAGATGGCGGTCTTCTCCGGCGCGTCGATTGGCCCATTCGTCGGCGGTTTCCTCGCGGATCAACTCGGCTACCGGCACACGCTCTGGCTCTCCGGCAGCCTGCTCGGCCTCGGCGCGCTCGTCGTGCTCTTCTTCGCGCGCGAGAACATCGTCCCACGGTCGGCAACGCAGGCCAAGCCGCCATCGTTCCTCGCGACGACGCGCGGGCACCTGCACAACAAACTGCTCCTTGTGCTGATCGCCGTGCCGATGCTCGAACAAACCGCCAACCAGTCCGTCTCCCCGATTGTGCCGCTCTTCGTGCGCCACCTCGTCGGGGAAGGCGCGACGAACCTCGCCTCGATCACCGGGCTGATGCTCGGGTTGGGCGGCATCGCAGGGGCGATCTCCGCGATCGTGCTCGGGCGGCTTTCCGACCGCAGCAAGCCGAAGTACGTCCTGCTCGCCTGCTTAATCATTGGCGGCCTCGCCTACTTCCCGCAGGGCCTCGCCCCGACCATCGTCGTGCTGATCGCTTTTCGCATCGTCTTCGGCCTGACAACGGGCGGCGTCGGCCCGACGACGAACACGCTGATCGCGGAGATCACGCCGCCGGAGCAGCGCGGCTCGGTCTACGGCCTGCTCGCCGCCTCGACCTCGGCAGGCGGGCTGATTGGCCCGCTCGGCGCGTCCACCCTCGCCGCCGTGACGAGCCTGCGCGTCCCCTTCTTCCTCACCGGGGCGATGCTCCTGCTCGCCGCCGTCTGGGTCTGGCGTGCCGTCCCCCTCACCATCACCAATCCGGCACAACTGGGCGAGCCGGTCCCCGTCGCGCAGCCCCAGACCGCCGCGCACCGTCCGTAGAAGCAGAATTGCGAGCGTAAAGGGGGCATCGTGGCAGAATCGCACATCGTCCGGGTCGAGTGGGGCGTACTGGCGGGGCGGCGACCGCGCAACGCAGGGAGCAACGCGCGGCGCGGGGAGCACGGCATCACCGTCCGGGTCCCCATCGCCCGCCTGACGACCGATGACGGCGCGCAAGGCTTCGGTGTCGCTCGTGTCGGCGACGGGGACGATGCCGCCGCGCTCGTCGGCACGCCGCTCGCCGACCTCTTCGCGCCCGAACGCGGCGTGACGGATCGCTGGCTGCCGTGGGAGTACGCCATCTGGGACCTGATGGCGAAGCGTGCGAACGCGCCCGTCTACGCGCTCGCGGCGGCGGTGAACGGTCGGACGCCGCCCGCGCCGTACCGCGTGCCCTGCTACGACACCTCGCTCTACTTCGACGATCTCCACCTGACCAGAGACGACGAAGCCGCCGCGCTGCTCGCCGCCGAGGCGCGGGAGGGGTACGAGCGCGGGCACCGCGCCTTCAAGATCAAGGTCGGGCGCGGCGCGCGGTACATGCCAATCGAGGAGGGGACGCGGCGGGACATTGCCATCGTTCGCGCCGTGCGGGCGGCGGTGGGTCCCGGTTTGCCGATCCTGCTGGACGCGAACAACGGCTACACGCTCAACCTGACGAAGCGCGTCCTCGCGGAGACGGCGGATTGCGGCATCTTCTGGATGGAGGAGCCGTTCCATGAGGATCCGCTGCTGTACGAGGACCTCCGTGCATGGCTGGAGCGCGAGGGGCTGCCCATCTTGATCGCGGACGGCGAGGGCGACGCCTCATCCCACCTGCTCGACTGGGCGCGCGACGGCATCGTGGACGTGGTTCAGTACGACATCTTCGGCCACGGCTTCACGCGCTGGCTCAGGACGGGCAAGCAACTTGACGGCTGGAACGCCCGGAGCGCGCCGCACCACTACGGCGGTCACATCGGCAACTACACCGCCGCGCACCTCGCCGGGGCAATCGCGGGGTTCACCTACGTCGAATGGGACGAGGTGACAACGCCCGGCCTCGACGCGCCCGGCTACATCGTCTGCGACGGCTGGGTCGAAGCGCCCGACACGCCGGGTTTCGGTTTGACGCTCGATGAGGCGGCATTCCGCCGCGCGGTCGAGACGGCGGGATATGACCTCGCGAAGTAGGGCGGGGCGGGATGGGGAACCTCACCCCCAGCTCTGCCCCTCCATCGTCGTCACCGTTGCCTTTGCTTCGGTGTCTTACTGCTGTAGCGCGAAGAAGTAGGATGGATCCCCGGTTTTGTACAGGCCATACCAGGCTTCCAATGTTCGGGCGTCGTAGACTTCCAGCCGCTTGAAGATCTGGTAGGCGAAATCGACGGGCGCGGTCGCGCTGGCGGTGATGAGGTTGCCGTCCGTCACCGCCGCCTCGTCCTGATAAAGCGCCTCACCCCGATAACCCGTCGCGCGCAAGTACTCCAGCGCGTTGCTCGTATGACGATGCGCGTCCAGTATGCCCGCGCGGGCGAGGCCTGCCGTCGCGCCGCAGATCGCCGCGACCGGCACGCCCGCCGCGAGGAAGGCCCACGCCTTCGCGATTGCCTCGGTGTTCTTGCCCGCATCCCATGTATCGCTGCCGGGCAGAATCAGCATCGCGCTCTGTGAGGCGTCGAGGTCATCGAGGGTCATGTCGGGCATGATCGTGACGCCACCAATCGTGCGCACCGGCTCCCTGCTCACGCCGACAGTGACCACCCGATAGCGCCCCGGCTGCGCCTGCCACTGCGGGTTATTGATGCCGGCGATCGCGTATCCCGTTTCCCAGTCTGCGAGTGTATCCAAGACGAAGAGATGTACCGTCTGTCGCTCCATCTGAAACTCCTTTCATCGCGCCTTCATGCGCTCGTCGTGCAGTTTTGCGGTCCGATTCGATCCGCTCTCTTGAGTCTATTCCTCATAGAGGGTATAATCAGCCCTATTAGACGACTTTGGTCGCGATCTTCCGCGAAGGGAATGCGGCACATGTATCACCCGACGACGCGCGTGCTCGCGGTGCTGGAGCTGCTCCAGGCACATCCCATACTGAGCGGCGCCGCGCTTGCGGAGCGGCTGGAGATCGACCGGCGGACGGTGCGCCGCTATATCGAGATCCTGCAGGACCTCGGCATCCCGATCGAGGGTGAACGAGGGCGGTACGGCGGCTACCGGCTGCGCCCCGGCTTCAAGCTGCCGCCGCTGATGTTCACAGAGGATGAGGCGCTGGCGCTCACCCTCGGCTTGATGGCGGCGCGCCGACTTGGCCTCGCCACCGCCGCCCCGGCCATCGAAGGGGCGCTCGCCAAAGTGGAACGGGTGCTGCCCGATGCGCTGCGGAAGCGGGTCCAGGCGGTGCAGGAAACGCTCACGTTCACCCCACTCCCACCCGCAGAGCCACCGGCCAGTGGGACAGTGCTTGTTATCAGTGCTGCGGCGCGGGAGTGGCGGCAGGTCCGGATGCGCTACCGCTCATGGCGCGGTGAGGAGAGCGAGCGGACCTGCGACCCCTATGGCGTCGTCCACCACGCCGGTCGGTGGTATCTCGTCGGTTGGGACCATCTGCGGAAGGCGATCCGGGTGTTCCGCATGGATCGCGTGGGCGATGTGGCACTGCGTCAGGAGACATTCGTCCGCCCCGCAGACTTCGACAGCGTGCAGTACGTGCTGCGCTCGCTGGCGAGCGTCCCCTACCGGTGGACAGTCGAGGTGATGCTCGAAACCACGCTGGAGAAGGCGCAACGGCGAATACCGGCATCGCTCGCCCTGTTCGAGCAGACAGAAGGCGGCGTCCTACTGCGCGTTCGGGCGGCGCGTCTCGACGGGATGGCGCGCATGCTCGTCGGGCTGGGCTGTCCATTCATCGTTCGCCGGCCCACGGAGTTGAAAGCGACGTTGCGCGATCTCGCGGCGGAAATTGCGAATCAGGCGGAACGAACGACGGCGTAACGATCACCGAATCCAGCGACCCGGCCTGTCTCTCACGCGATTCAGGCGATCTCGAACGTCACATCGCCCATGATGTAGTCGTCGCTGCCGTCGAGGGCGGTGTTCCACATCACCATGTACCACCCGCTCAGCAGGCTCGGCCCGAGGGTGACGGTGATGCGCCGGGGGTCATCAGGGTTCACTTTGATGCCCGTGGAGACGACGGTGCCGTTCTCATCGTGTACGTAACCGCCCGTCATGGTCGGATTCATCGGCTTGCTGAAGATCAGCGTAATCTGCTGCGGCGCGGTGATGACGGTCGTGCCGCTTGGTGGCACGGAATCGACGAACTCCGGTGGATTCGCCCCAGCGGCGGGCGCCCCGCCCGTCATGCAGAGCACGAGCAGCAGCATCGCCGCAGTAAAGACCCGGCCGCCATGCCGCATGCGCATCATCTACCCCTTCATTTCCACGCCTGACGACCATGCGCGGTATCGCGTTACACACATAGTATACGGCACGACCGTCACTCCCGGATGTATCGCAGGAGACGGCGCGGTTTAGGGCGTATTCAAAGTCGTCATGTCGGGGAATCTTACCCCCCCTCTGGGCAGCAGGGGGTTAGAACTCCTCGGCGCAACGTCGAGCATATACACCTTGCGGACTCTCGTGGCGTCGCTCCCAGGCGATCTCCCCGCCGCGCTCTTTGTTGTGCTTCATGTCCCGGCGGACGGACACAGCGCGTTACCCAAAATTCTGATGCACGCCGGGAGGTTGTCGGCGTCGCACCCGCAGGATGGCGACCCGATCACCCACGGACATATCTACATCGCCCCGCCCGATTACCACCTGCTCGTCGAGCTGGGCCATGTGCGCGTCGTTCGTGGCCCGCGCGAGAACCGCCACCGCCCCGCCGTGGACCCGCTCTTTCGCAGCGCGGCGTGGGCGTACGGGCCGCGCGTCGTCGGCATCGTCCTCTCCGGAATGCTCGACGACGGCACCGTGGGCCTGCGCGCGATATGGGAGCGCGGGGGCGTGGGGCTGGTCCAGTCGCCGGACGACGCGCTCTTCGAGGGGATGCCATTGAGCGCGATCATGAACGACCACCCGAAGGCGGTCCTGCCCGTCGCGGCAATCGGGCCGGAGCTTGTGCGCCTCGCGCATGAGCCGGTGCCGGATGCGGCGAGCGCAATGGAAGCCGCGCCCTCAAAGACGCTCGAGATGGAGACGCATGTGGCGACATTCGCTATGGACGCAATCGAGGACCCCGACAAACCCGGCAAGCCATCCGTCTACGGCTGCCCGGAGTGCGGCGGCGTGCTGTGGGAACTCGCCGACGCTCAGGTGCTGCGGTACCGCTGCCGCGTCGGGCATGCCTACACGGCGGACAGCTTGCTCGCGGATCAGTCCCAAAGACTGGAGGACGCGCTCTGGGCAGCGACGCGCGGATTGGAGGAGAAGGCCGCGCTCTCGCATCGCCTCGGCGCGCGGGCGCGAGATAGCGGCCACATCCTCCTGGCCGATCGCTACGCGCAGCAGGAGCGCGACGCGCGTGCACACGCGGCGGTGATCCAGCGCGTCATCCTGCAAGGTGGTGGATTTTCCCTAACTTCCCAACCCCCTTCCCTCGGAGGGAAGGGGGAGGAGAATTGGGATCGGCTCGTTTCTGATGAATACGGCACGCTGTTTGATGCAAGTCACCCCTTCCCCCGTGGGGAAGGGGCCGGGGGTTAGGGCTTATCCCAGTAGTCGGGTGATTTTTCCGAGGAGTGCATCGATTGCGAATGGCTTTTCCAGCGTGTCATAGCGGGCGGAGGACAGTTCATCGGTGCGCGTGCGGATCGCGCCGACATC
>JBBSII010000153.1:0-8570 GCA_038232175.1 Thermomicrobiales bacterium | reverse complement strand
TCAAGTCCGCACGCCCCGCGAGGAGGCCGGAGTCCTGCGGGCCGCGCATCCCCTTGCCACCGCTGTAGATGACGAGGTCCGCCCCCGCCGCAATCCAGCGTGTCAGGTGGCCGACGGGCGGCAGCGTCGAGGCCGCGTCCACGATCACCGGCACATCGTGGGCGTGTGCAACGCCCACGATGGTCGCGAAGTCGAGCGCGCCGGGGCCGATGGAGGGTGAGTCCACGAAGGCGACGGCGGCGGTGCGCTCGGAAAAGGCGGATTCGTACTCCCATCGCTCGGTGGCGCTCGGAATGCCGATTTCTACCAGTTTCGCGCCGGGCGCGCGGAACATCTGATCGTAGTTGATGCGGTGCGCGCGGTGGATGATGATCTCGTTCGGCATCTCGGTTGTGTCCGGCAACCGGCGGATGCGCGCCATGTCAGTACCGGTGATGCAGGCCGCCGCCGCGAGTAACATCCCCGCCGCCGAGCCGGAGGTGACGTAGCCCGCCGCCGCGCCCGTCGCCGCCGCGATCTTCTTGCCGACCGCCGCGTTCAATTCATCGAGGACGACGAACGCTTTGGACGCCGCCGCCATCGCCGCCGTCACCTCCGGCGGCATCAGCGTGCCCCCAACGGCGGTCGTCGCGCCCCGCGCGTTGATGATCGTGCGCACGCCGAGTTGCCGATAGACATCCGTCTCCCGCTCGACGGGCGCGGAGAAAACCGTGACCATGCGCGCTCCTCCTTCTTCTTCTTCCTCACCCCCGGCCCCTCTCGTACGGAGCCATCGCCCACAGATCGGAGTCAGGCAGGGCTTCAATGGCGATGGAGAGAGGAGGGGATTGGTTTGGTAATCGATGGGGGGTTAGGCCCCCGGCATCGCCACGCCCAACCGCTCGCCGACCCCCACAAGGTCCTGCCAGATGGCGTCGGGGAGCGGGATGCCTTCCGCCATGCGTGCGGCCCGCGAGCGAATCTCCGGCTCGCCGGGGATGAGCACCTCCGCCGTGCCGGGCGCGGGCGGCACCTCCTTGATCGTCGCGAGCGTCTCCCCGGTCAGCCGCCGATACTCGTCGCGGTCGCCGAATGCGCTAGGGTCCATTACGATCACAAAGACGCCCATCAGTTGGCCGCGCACATGCTCCGCGCCGCCTTGCGCCGAGGGAACAGGCATCGCGGGCCGGTCATCGTCGATCATCGCGAGTCCCGCGATCAGCGCGGAGGCGACCGAGAGGCCATACCCCTTGTGCCCCGCGACCGCGCCGCCGACGGGCAGGAGCGCGCCGCCCGCGTAGAAATCGTTCGGGTCCGTCGAGGGGTTGCCGTCGCGATCGACGATCAGCCCCGGCGCGAGCGATGCGTTCTTCGACCGCGCGACGCGCAATTTGCCCTCCGCAACGACCGAGGTCGCGGCGTCGTAGACCATGTTCGGCGTGCCCGCCGCCGGGACGCCGAACGACCACGGGTTCGTGCCGAGGAACCGCCGCGCCCCGCCGAACGGCACGACGCCGCCCGTCCCCGGCCCAGCGGTGCCGATCGTGACAATGGTGATCATCCCCGCCGCACTCGCCCGCTCGGTGTACTCGCCGAGGCGGCCAATGTGCGTCGCGTGGCGCGAGGCGACGGCGGCGACCCCCTGTGTGCGGGCGCGCTCCATCGCCCAATCGAGCGCGACCGCCGTGGAGAACTGACCGAACCCGAACTGCGCGTCCATCACGGCGGTGCCGCCGACCTCCCGCACCACCTCCGGATGCGCGCCGGGGACGAGGCCGCCCCGCTCCGCCTGCGCGACGTACTGCGACAGGCGGAGCACGCCGTGCGAGTCGTGGCCGGAGAGATTGGCGCGGACGAGATGCGTGGCGACTTCGGTGGCGATCTCTTCGTCCGCCCCCATCTTCAGGCAGACAGTGTGGACGTACGCTTGCAGTTGATCGGCGGGACACAGGTGCATGTCGGCCACGCGCTCACTCCTTTTGTCTCGGTGCAACAGGCTGATGCCTATTTCACAGCATCGCACCCGCGCCCCGTCGTTGCAATCGCTCGCGATCAGCCGTCTTGCGTCTCCCGTGTGATCCGGTCGAGACCGAGCAGCACATCGCGGACGAAGGTGAGATGCGGCACGGCGACGCCCACGCGCGCGGCGCGCGCCACGAGATCGCCGAAGACCTGATCGACCTCCATCGGGCGACCGGCGAGCAAGTCCTGCGTCATCGACGGCATGCTGCCGCCGCGCGGCGCGGGGCCGATGCGTGGCGGGATCGCCGCCAGTATCTCCGCCTCCGGCTGCGTCGCGTAGGTGCGGATCGGCGGGAAGTTCGCATAATTCCCGACCTCCACGCCGTACGCCGCACCCACCGCCGCCGTCTCCCGCACGAGCGCGAGATACGCGCGCATCAAGCCGGGATCGACGAACAACTGCGACGCGGGCGCGCGCGCGAGGACGGAGACGCCGAAGACCCCCGCCGCGTTGCACGCCTTCGACCAGAGGACGCTGCGAATATCAGCGGGCGACTCGGCGGGGATGCCTGCCCGTTGCAGCGCCGCGATGGCGCGGTCGACACGCGGCGAACCGCCCCCGACCATCTCACCGAGATAGGTCGCGCCGAGGCTCGTCACCGTGACGCCGCCATCCGTCCCTCGCTCCGCGCCGAGGATCGTCGCGCCCCCGACGACGCGCCCCGCACCGAAGGCGTCCGCAAGCAGATCATCCTTGGCGATGCCATTTTGCAGCCCCGCCACCCACGCGGCGGCATCCCCCGCGACGGGCCACGCGGCGCGCACCAGCCCCACCGCCCCGGCGAGTTGGTGCCCCTTCGTGAGGAAGATCATCCCCACCCCGGCGGGCAGCAAGGCCGGGGTCGCCGTGATACCGACACTTCCCGGTGCAGCGGGCGCGGGCGCGACGGGAACCGTCACATCAACGACGCCGCGCAGCCGGATTTCACGCGCCTCCAGGAGATGTGTGGCGGTTCCCGGCGTCGCGAGCAGCGTGACCGCCTGCCCACTCCGGGCGATGAGCGCGGCGAAGGCCTGCCCCAGCGACCCTGCGCCGACGAACGCGAGCGCGGGTGATGTGGTCTCCGTCATGGCGCCACGTCCTCCGTCGGCCAGAGCTTACTCCCGCCGGCGTTGAGCGCGAGGTTGCCGCCATCGACGGGCAGGATGTGGCCGGTAATGAACCCCGCGCCATCGGATGAGAGAAAGACGCACGCCCGCGCGATGTCCTCCGGCTCGCCGATCCGGTTCAGCGGGATGCCCCGGACGAACCGCGCGGTGAGGGTCTGCGGGTCGAGTTGCGGGTCTTTGAGCATGTTCGTCATCGCGGTTGTCCGCGTCTGGGCGGGCTGGATCGCGTTGACGCGGATGCCGTACGGCGCCCACTCGACCGCGAGTTCGCGCGTGAACTGGATGATGCCGCCCTTCGTCACGCTGTAGACGAAATTGCCCCGCCCGAGCGCGGAACTACCCGCGATCGAGCTGATGCTGACGATGCTCCCGCCCCGGCCCGCCGCGATCATCCGGCGGCCCGTCTCCTGCGTGCAGACCCACGTCCCTTCGAGGTTGATGCGCACAACCCTGCGCCACTCCTCCAGCGGCAGTTTCTCCGGGCGGTACCGCGAGCCGATGCCGACGTTGTTGATGAGAATATCGGCGTGGTCGTACGCGCGGTCGAATGCGTCGAACATCGCGAGGATCTGCTCGGAATCGTCGAAGTCGCAGTACCGCGCGGTGCATCGCCGACCAAGGTCCTCGATTTCGCGCGCCGTCTGCTGCACCCCATCGCCGTCAACGTCGCAGATGAAAAGGTCCGCGCCCGCTTTCGCCAGTTCAATCGCTGTCGCGTGGCCGATGCCCCCATTCGCGGACGCACCCGTCACAATCGCAACTCGCCCCGTCAGATCAAGCCAATCAACACCCACGGCGGCCTCCAGCCAGTAGTCGGTAGCCAGTAGCCAATAGCCAGTAGACAGAAACACGGAGTCTGGCTTCTGTCTTCTCAGTCCTCAGTCCTTCGTCCTTCGTCCTTCGTCCTATCTTGTGAGCCAGAGCATCGGTTGCTCCACAAATTGCTTGACGCGCTTGAGGAAGCGGGCGGCGGGCGCGCCATCGACGACCCGGTGATCGAACGTCAGGCTGAGGGTCATCATTCGGCGCACCGCGATAGTCTCCGCCGCCTCGTCCACAACGACGGGCCGCGCGACGATCCGCCCGACGCCGAGGATCGCGCATTCCGGCAGGTTGATGATCGGCGTGAAGGCGTCGATGTCGTACATGCCGAGGTTCGTGATCGTGAATGTGCCGCCGCTCAATTCGTCGCGCGTCGCCTTGCCCGCGCGCGTCCGCTCGATCAACCGCGCCGCTTCCGTCGCGATGATCTGGACAGATTTCGCCTGCGCGTCGCGGATCACGGGAACGAGCAGGCCGCGATCGGTATCGACCGCGATGCCGATGTGCGCCGCATCGTGCCGGACGATCCCACCATCCGCGAGCGAGGCGTTCATATCGGGGTGCTCACCGAGGGCGAGCGCGACGAGCCGGGCGAGCAGATCGTTGTAACTCGGCACTGGCGTCGCGCTCCCCGCGAGCGCCGTCCCGATCTCCGTCCGCAGCCGGACGAGCGCGGTCGCGTCCGCCTCCGTCGTCAGCGTGACCGGCGCGACGGTACGCGCGCTCTGCGCCATCCGCTCGCCGATGATGCGCCGCATCTGGCTCATCGGGGCGGCGGCCGTCTCCGGGGTAGGCATATCTGGTGATGCGACGGCAGAAACCGCTTGCGCCACCGGAACGGCCTGCTCCATCCCCGCGCGCACATCGCGCTCGACGATGCGACCGCCGCCACCCGTACCCGTCAGTTTCGTCCAATCCACGCCGAGTTCGGCGGCGACACGGATCGCACGCGGGCTGGCAGATGGGGAAGGACTGAGGACTGTGGGTGCCCTCTGGGCGGCATGAGGACTGAGGACTGATGGCTGCGCGCCGTTTGCTGGCTGCTGGCTGCTGGCCGCTGGCTGCTGCTTTGCTGGCACATTCTCCCCCTCCGCCACGAGGTAGGCGAGGACGGTGCCGACGGGCAACTCCTCGCCGACGCGCAGTTCATTGCCGGGGATGCGGAGGATGCCGCCATCGAGCGATTCAACCTCGGTCGTCGCCTTGTCGCTCTCGACCAGAAAGAGCATCTCCCCGGCGTTCACGCGGTCGCCGTCCTGCTTCAGCCATTCGACCACCGTCCCGGCCTCCATGTTCCAGCCGAGCCGGGGCATCACCACCTCTATCGCCATTGTCGCTCACTCCGTTCGCTTCAGTGGTAGTGGGCAGTGGGCAGTTAGAATTCGTGTCCTTACTGCCCACTGAATCACGCCGCCAGCAACGCGCGGATCGCCTGCGCGATCGTCTGCGCGTTCGGGATGATCGCCCCTTCGAGGGGGGCGCTGTACGGCACCGGCGTCTGTGCCCCGGTGAGCCGCGCGACGGGCGCGTCGAGATCGTCGAAGCCGCGCTCCATCACCTGCATCCCGACCTCCGAGGCGAGGCCGCACGGGCTGTAGTCCTCATCCACGATCAGCAGCCGCCCCGTCTTATGGACGGAGGCGAGCACCGCGTCGATGTCGAACGGCACGAGCGTGCGCGGGTCGATCACCTCGATGGAGATGCCCTCCGCCGCCAGCCCGTCGCACGCGGCGAGCGTCCGGCTCACCATCCCGGCGATGGCGACGACGGTCGCGTCCGTCCCCTCCCGCGCGATCCGCGCCTGCCCGAAGGGGATGAAATACTCCGCCTCCGGCACCGGCCCCTTCGTATTCAGCACGGAGCGATGTTCCAGGAAGACAACCGGGTCGTCCGACCGGATTGCCGCCTTGAGCAGCCCCTTCGCGTCGTACGGTGTGGTCGGCACGACGACCTTGAAGCCGGGGAAATGCGTGAAGATCGAGTAGTAGCTGCCGGAATGGTGCGTCGCCGCTGAGTTGCCGATGCCGATGCAACCGCGCAGCACGATCGGCATTTTCAGGCGACCGTCGCTCATGTACTGAATTTTCGCCGTCTGATTGAGCAGTTCGCCCAATCCGTCGAGGCCGAAGTCGATGAACATGTAGTCCACGATCGGGCGCGCGCCCGTCATCGCCGCGCCGGTGCAGAGGCCGGTGAAGCCGCGCTCGGTGATCGGCGTGTCGCGCAGCCGTTCCGGGCCGAAGCGGTCGTACAACCCGACCGTCGTGCCGAAGTTGCCGCCCCGCACCCCGATCCCCTCCCCGACGACGAAGATCGTCGGGTCGCGTTCCATCTCCTCGGTCAGCCCTTCCAGAGCGGCGGCGGTGTACGTCATCTCGCGCATCGTTGCTCCCTTCGGAGTAACGAGTACTGAGTACTGAGTGCTGAGACGAGAGCAGCCCGCGAAGCGCGGTATCTCCCGGTGCGGAGCAGACGCAATGGCGTTCCTCAGCACTCAGCACTCAGCACTCGTCACTCGCTACTGTAGACATGGTCGGTTGCGGTCGCGGGGTTCGGCCACGGGCTGTTTTTGGCGAACTCGACGGCCTCCGCGATCAACTCCTGCACCGCGCCATCGATCTGGGCGATCTCGTCCTCGCTGGCGACGCCCTCCGCGAGCATGTGGCCGCGCAGTCGCTGGATCGGGTCGCGCCCGCGCCATCCCTCGACCTCCTCCGGGGTGCGGTACCCGGCATCGCGCATCCCCTCGGCGTGCGGGCGCGTGCGGTACGTCTTGCACTCCAGCAGCGTCGGGCCGTCGCCCGCGCGGGCGCGCCGGATCGCCTCGCCCGCCGCCTCGTAGATCGCGAGCACATCGTTCCCGTCGAGTTCCACGGCGTTGATGCCGTAACTCGCCGCCTTTGTCGCGACGCTCGGCTGCTTCGTGACGCTGGCGAACGCGACCTCGGTCGCGTACTGGTTGTTCTCACAGACGAAGAGGACGGGCAAATCCCAGATGGTCGCGAGGTTCAGCCCCTCGTGGAATGCGCCATTGTTCACCGCGCCATCGCCGAAGAAGGCGACGCTCACCTGATCGGTCTTCCGCAGGTGGAACGAGTACCCCGCGCCCGCCGCCATCAGGATGCTCGGCCCGACGATGCCGCTCGTGCCCAACATGCCGACCTCCGGGGAGAAGAGGTGCATACTGCCGCCCCGCCCGTGCGAGCAGCCCGTCACCTTGCCGAATAATTCGGCGATCAACTCGCGCGGCGGCACGCCCTTCGCGAGCGCGTGCCCGTGCCCCCGGTGGGTGCTGAGCACCGTGTCCGCCGCGCGCAGATGGGCGCAGACCGCCGTCGCGATTGCTTCCTCACCGACGTACGTGTGGCACGCACCGGGGATCGACCCGCTCTGATGCGACCGCGCCAACTGCTCCTCGCACCGCCGAATCTCCAGCATCTGCCGGTACAGCGCGAGCATCCGCTCCTTGCTCACCTGCCCGTGCGCCGTTGCCACCGTATCAACTGCCATACGTCCCTCCTACTGGAACGATAGAGAAAACAGGGATGAACACAGAAGGCACGCAGGACACAGAGACCACAGAGCTAATCCTCTTTTTTTGGTCCTCTGTGCTCTCTGTGTGCTCTATGCCCTCTGTGGTTAAGTCCCCTTTCCCAGACTTAGCCTTTCACGGCCCCGGCGGTGAGACCGGAGACGTACTGCTCCACGAAGAAGGAATAGAGGATCGCCACGGGCACCGAGCCGAGCAGCGCGGCGGCCATCAACGGCCCCCACGGGAGCAGGTCGCCGCGCACGAGCTTCGTCAGCACCCCGACCACGAGCGTGCGGCTATCGTCCGTCGAGACGAGCACGAGCGAGTAGATGAACTCGTTCCACGAGAGCGTGAAGGCGAAGATGCCCGCCGTCACGACGCCCGGAATCGCCGAGGGGAGCACGATCCGCACGAGCGCCTGGAAGCGCGTCGCGCCATCGACCATCGCACACTCGTCCAGCTCCCTAGGGATCGTCTGGAAGTAGCCGATCAGCAGCCAGGTGCAGAACGGGACGAGGAACGTCGGGTAGACGATGATCAGCGCGAGCGGGTTGTTGATGAGGCCCAACCGCTGAATCACCTGTGCCATCGGGATGAAGAGGAGCGTCGTCGGCACCAGATAGACGACGAAGATCGCGCCGCTGAACAATGAGTTGCCCGCGAACCGCAGCCGCGCCAGTGCGTACCCCGCGAGGATGCTGATAACCATGGAGATGATCGTGCTCAGGACCGCGACATATGTCGTATTCCAGAACCAGCGGAGGTACTTCGTCTGCGTCAGCAGTTTCTGGTAGTGGCCGAAGGTTGGGGTGTGCGGGTAGAACGGGTTGATCTTGATGTTGGTCAGCTCGGAGTTCGCCTTGAACGAGGTGACGAACATCCAGTAGAACGGGAACAGGACCAGCACGAGCACGAGCAGCACCGGCAGGTAGACCGTCAGCAGGCGAAAAATTGTCGCCCTCATCGTATTGCGTCCGCTCATTTCGCCAACCTCCGCACATTCCAGACTTGCAGAATGACCATCAGGAGCATCACCGGGAACATGTAGAGCGAGATCGCCGCGCCCTGCCCGAGCAGCCCGGATTTCAGGCCCGCCGAGTAACTG
>JBBSII010000152.1:0-8591 GCA_038232175.1 Thermomicrobiales bacterium | reverse complement strand
TCCCGCCGGGTGATGGAGAAGGTGGGCATGACGCTGGTGCGGTCGTTTCACCCCACCCCTGCGGACTTCGCGGCCCACTTCCCCTACGACGGCGCGCCACAGGAGGTCTGGGACGGGGATGAGGTCGAGTACGCGCTGGAGAGGGCCGACTGGGAGCAACAGGAAGCGGCTGCACGCGAGCGGCTTCCGGGCAACGAAACCCCTGCCGACCGGAAGGCATCAAGCGCGCCCCGACGAGCAACCCCGCCCGATTAGTGGACTGTCACTACCGTGACAGTCGGTTTCCCCCGCTTGTGCATTTTCAAACAATCGGTTGTGCAGTATCATACGAGGAGCGCATGGTTCGGACTCGGCGGCGTGCGGGAGCATCGCGCCAGACTGCGGGAGAAGCCGGTGCCAGCAAGTTATCTCGGTCTGCTCGTGCTCGCGGGGATCGCGTTCCTCTTCGCGGTCGTCGTGCTCGGCGTCTCCGCGCTGCTCGGCCCGAAGCGTCGGGGCACGAGCCTCCCGTACGAGAGCGGCGTCGCGGAGCCGATTGCCGCGCCCGGTCGCCAGCGGCTCCCGGTGCGGTACTACCGCGTTGCGCTCCTCTTCCTCGTGTTCGATGTCGAAGCGGTCTTCGTCTATCCGTGGGCGGTGACGTACCGCAAACTCGGGCTGTTCGCGCTCGGGGAGATGTTCGTCTTCCTCGGCGTCCTGTTCTTTGGGTATTGGTACGCGCGCAAGCGTGGAGGTCTCGAATGGGAGTAGCGCAGGGCGCACACACGAAAGATGGCGTGCCGGGTGTCATGCTCACCCGCCTCGCGGACTGGGGGCGGTCCAACTCGCTCTGGCCGCTCACATTCGGTCTCGCCTGCTGCGCCATCGAGATGATGGCGACGGGCGGCTCGCGGCATGACCTGTCGCGCTTCGGCGCGGAGGTCTTCCGCGCCTCCCCCCGGCAGGCGGACCTGATGATCGTCGCGGGGCGCGTCTCCACCAAAATGGCCCCGGTGATGCGGCAACTCTATGACCAGATGCCGGAGCCGAAGTGGGTAATCGCGATGGGCGATTGCGCCTCGTGCGGCGGCATTTTCAACAACTACGCCATCGTGCAGGGCGTCGATCAGATCGTGCCGGTCGATATGTACGTCCCCGGCTGCCCGCCCCGCCCGGAGGCGTTGATGGACTCGATCATCAAGTTGCAGGAGCGCATCAAGGCGGGCGCGGCATGACCCTGCCGGACGCGGCGCTCCATGATGCCCTCGCCACGCGCGGGGACGCCCTGCTCGCGTGGGACGAGGAGCGGGGCGAGGCCTCCGCGACGATTACGCCCGACGCGCTGCTCGATACCTGTGTTTGGCTGAAGGAGACACAGGGATTCGTGCGCCTTTCCGGCGTGCTCGGCATCGACACGCTGCGCTATCCCGTCGCGATGCCCGGTCAGGCGGTGAAGGGCATGCCGCGGTTCGGCGTCGTCTACCACCTCGCCACGCGCCCGCCCGCACCGGAGCGGTTGCGGCTGCGGGTCTTCCTCCCGGCGGATGATCCGGTCGTGCCGTCCGTCACGGGCATCTGGCCCGCCGCGAACTTCTTCGAGCGGGAAATCTACGACCTATTCGGGATCACCTTCACGGGCCACCCCGACCTCCGGCGCATCATGCTCGCCGAGGAATGGGTCGGCCACCCGCTCCGCAAGGACGTGGGCATCGGTGGCGAGCCAGTCGAGTTCTCCCACACCACCGCAGCAATCAGCGGCAAGCGGAGGAAAGCAGATGCGTAACAGCAGTGGGCAGTGGACAGTGGACAGTGGGCAGGAAAGCCCTCCGGCGTCTGGGGCGACGCTGGCGTCAGATCAACTGCCCACTGCCCACCGCCCACTGCCCACTCTTTCTCCCCCCGGCCGGATGAAGGTGAACATGGGGCCACAGCACCCCAGCACGCACGGCGTCCTCCGGCTCGTCCTCGAACTGGACGGCGAGACGGTGATCGACTGCCAGCCAGAGATCGGCTACCTGCACACCGGCATCGAGAAGACCGCCGAGAGCAAGACGTACTGGCAGTGCGTGACGCTCACAGACCGGATCGACTACCTCGCGCCGCTCAACATGAACCTCGCCTACGCCCTCGCAGTCGAGCGGCTGATGGAGGTGGAGATTCCTGAGCGGGCGAAGGTGGCGCGCATCCTGCTCGCGGAGTTGGGGCGGCTCGGCAGCCACCTCGTCTGGCTCGGCACGCAGGCGATCGACCTCGGCTCCCTCAGCACCTTCCTCTACTGCTTCCGCGAGCGCGAGTTGCTGCTGGATTTGTTCGAGGAGATCTCCGGCGCGCGGATGATGACCAGCTTCATCCGCCCCGGCGGGCTGCAGAACGACCTGACGAAGAAGTTCCTGCGCAAGTGCGACGACCTCCTGAAGATCATGCCCGCGCGCATCAGCGAGTACGAATCGCTCCTGACGAACAACGGACTCTTCCGCGAGCGCACCGTCGGCGTCGGCGTCATCACTGCGGAGCAGGCCATCGCCCTCGGCGTGACGGGCACGAGCGCGCGGGGGAGCGGGATCGACTGGGACCTGCGGCGGGACGACCCGTACGCGGACTACGACCAGTACCAGTTCGACGTGCCGGTGCGGACGGAGGGCGATGTTTACGCCCGCTACCTCGTGCGCGTCGCGGAGATGCGCGAGAGTGTCAAAATCGTGCGGCAAGCGCTCGACCGCCTCCCCGAAGGCCCGGTGCTGACGGCAGACCGCAAGATCGCCTTCCCGCCACGCGAGGAGATCAAGCAGAGCATGGAGGCGCTCATCCACCACTTCAAACTGGTGACTGAGGGATACAAACCACCCATCGGCGAGGTGTACCAGTGCATCGAGTCGCCGCGCGGCGAGTTCGGCGTCTACCTCCTGTCGGACGGCACGGGCAAGCCGTACCGCTGCCACTTCCGCGCCCCCTCCTTCGCGTCGTTGCAGGCAATGGGGCCGTGCGCGCGGGGTGGTTTCGTGGCCGATCTCGTCGCGATCATCGGCAGCCTCGACCCCGTGATGGGCGAGGTGGATCGATGAGGATAAGCGGCAGCCCTAACCCCCCTGCCCCCTGCCCCCGTGGGGAAGGGGGAGTAAATGCAAATGCGGGGACGCGGGTCTTAAGTGATGGGACACGCGCGGCAATCATCGCGCTGAAGACGAAGTACCCGCAGGTGCAGTCCGCGATCCTCGACGCGCTCCGGCTGGCGCAGGACGAGGTCGGCTACGTGCCGGTGGAGGCGAGCAACGAGGTCGCCACCCTGCTCGGCGTCTCGCCGCACCATATCCGCAGCCTCGCCACCTTTTACACGATGTTCTTCACCGAGCCGGTCGGGCGGGACGTGATCGAGGTCTGCGACAACCTCTCGTGCGCCCTCTGGGGCAGCAAGAATCTGCTCGCGCGGCTTGAGGAGGAACTCGGCATTACGGCGGGTGAGACGACGCTGGACGGCGCGGTGACGCTTCTGCGGACGGTCGAGTGCCTCGCCGCGTGCGGCGGCGCGCCCGCCCTCCGCGTCAACACGGACTATCACGAGAAGATGACCGACGAGAAGGTCGTCGCGTTGGTGAGGGAACTGCGGGAGCGCCCTCCGGGATAGAGCAGGACATTAATTCACCGGGCACGATGCCCAGATAGAGTCACCCCTTCCCTTCGAGGGAGGGGGCGGGGGGTGGGAAGACTAATGGCCTCCGTTGCAGAAGAGACAAAGATTGTGACGCCGTTCGAGCCGTTCCTGACCGCGTCGGTCGGGCGGGAGGGCGCGTGGACGCTTGAGGATTACCTGAGCCGAGGCGGCTACACCGGTTGGCGGCGCGCCGTCACTGAGATGTCGCCCGCCGAGGTGACGGACGAGGTGAAGCGCTCCAATCTGCGTGGGCGGGGCGGCGCGGGCTTCTCCACCGGCACGAAGTGGAGTTTTGTCCCGAACATTCCCGGCCCGAAGTACGTCTGCTGCAACGCGGACGAGAGCGAGCCGGGTACATTCAACAACCGTGCCATCATGGAGTGGGACCCGCACATCGTCCTCGAAGGCGTGATGATCGCCTCGTACGCCATCGGCGCGACGCACTCGTTCATCTACTGCCGGGGCGAGTTCGGCCTGCCCGCGATCCGCCTGAATGAGGCGATCCGCGAGGCGGCGGCGGCGGGCCTCCTCGGCACCAACATCTTCGGCAAGGGCATCGACCTCAACGTGACGGTCTACCGGGGCGCGGGTGCGTACATCTGCGGCGAGGAGACGGCGCTCCTCGAATCGCTCGAGGGCAAGCGCCCGATGCCGCGCTCCCGCCCGCCTTTCCCCGCCGTCGTCGGGCTGTACGGGCGACCGACGGTGATTAACAACGCGGAGACACTGGCGAATGTGCCGTTCGTGCTGAAGAACGGCGCGGAGTGGTATGCCGGCATCGGCACCGCACCGAACAGCGGGCCGAAAATCTTCTCGCTCTCCGGCTCCGTCAACCGCCCCGGCAACTACGAACTGCCGCTCGGCATCACGCTGCGCGAGTTAGTCGCGCACGGCGGCGGGATGCGCGACGGGCGGAAGTTGAAGGCAGTCATCCCCGGCGGCAGCTCAGCGGCGATCCTGCCCGCCACGTTGCCCGACGGCACGGATGTGCTCGACCTCGTGATGGATTTCGACGCCTGCCGCGCGGCGGGGTCGATGCTCGGCTCCGGCGCGGTGATGATCCTTGACGAGACGGTCTGCATGGCCTGCGCCACGACGCGCTTCATCGAGTTCTACCAGCACGAGTCGTGCGGCAAATGCACACCCTGCCGCGAGGGCACGATCTGGATGCTGAAAATCCTCGAGCGCGTCACCGGCGACGGCGGCACGGACGCGGACTTGTTTTTGGTCAACGACCTCGCGAGCAAAATCCCTGGCCGCTCCCTCTGCCTGCTGGGCGACTCGGCGGCGGCCCCCCTCATGTCCGCGATGAAGCACTTCCGCGCCGACTTCGACGCCCACAACGCCACCGGCCACTGTCCCGATCGCTGCATCCCGTTCTAGGGGGATTTTTTAACCGCAGAGACGCAGAGGACGCAGAGAGGGAAGAAGGAAGAGAGAAAAGAGTGGAGCATGAACCGAAGTGAGACAGATGGCAGGAAGAACCTCGGCGATGAATACAATCGGCTGAGCCATGCAATCATTGGAGCAGCGATAGAGGTTCATCGGTCGCTCGGCCCCGGTTTTCTCGAATCGATTTACGAAGAAGCGCTCTGCATTGAACTACAACTGCGTGGCATCGCCTTCATACGGCAGTTTGAGGTGGGGATAGGATACAAGGGACACACGGTCGGATCGGGAAGGGTTGATGTGTTGGTAAACAACGCGGTCATCGTCGAATTGAAAGCAGTTGATGTCATCGCACCGATTCATACGGCGCAGGTTCTTTCATACTTACGAGTAACAGGATGCAAGTTGGGTTTACTCATCAACTTCAATGTCCCGGTGTTGAAAGATGGAGTCCATCGGATCGCTCTTTCCCTTTCCCTTCTTTGATTTCTCTCTGCGTTCTCTGCGTCTCTGCGGTTCAATCTTTCTTTCGGGGGTTGGAATGGCTGAAGAGTTGGTGGAACTGACGATTGATGGTGTGGCAGTGGCGGTGGCGAAGGGGACGCTGATCGTCGAGGCAGCGAAAGTGGCGGGGGTGGACATCCCGGTCTTCTGCTACCACCCGAAGTTGACGCCGGTGGGCGCGTGCCGCATCTGCCTCGTGCAGATCGAGCCGACGCCGCGCCTCCAGACGGCGTGCACGACGCCCGTGGCGCCGGGGATGGTGATTAACACGCAGAACGCCCTCGCGCGCGGCGGGCGCGAGTCCGTGCTGGAGTTCATGCTGGCGAACCACCCGCTCGACTGCCCGATCTGCGACAAGGGCGGCGAGTGCCCGCTGCAGAACATCACCTTTGCGTGGGGCCTCGGCACGAGCCGGTTCCGCGAGGAGAAGCGGCACCTCAACAAGCGATACCCGCTCTCCGACCGCATCGTGCTCGACCGCGAGCGGTGCATCATGTGCCTGCGCTGCACGCGCTTCCAGGACGAGATCGCGGGCGACCCGAGCCTCGTCGTGCTCGACCGCGCCGATCGCAGCGAGATCGGCGTGGCGGAGGGGCAGTCGTTCGACTCGATCTTCTCCGGCAACACGATTGAACTCTGCCCCGTCGGCGCGCTGACGAGCCGGCAGTACCGCTTCCAGGCGCGCCCGTGGGACCTCGACCTGACGGCGAGCGTCTGCGGCGGCTGCGCGATGGGGTGCAACGTCACCCTCTCCGCGCGGGACGGCAACCTGCTGCGGATGAGCAGCCGCGACAACCCGGCGGTGGACAACGGCTGGCTCTGTGACTACGGGCGCTTCGGGCAGGTCGGCGCGACGCGCGAGGAGCGGGTGACGACGCCGCTGATCCGGCGCGGCGACGCGCTCGTCCTCGCGACGTGGGCCGAGGCCCTCACCGAGGCGGCGAACCACCTGATCGCGCTCCGCGCCACGCACGGCGCGGATGCCATCGGCGGCATTGCCAGCCCCTCTGTGCCGAACGAGGCATTGTTCCTCTTCAACCGCCTAATGCGCGATGTCGTCGGCACCGGCAATGTCGATCACTACCCCCGCGCACCCCTCGCCGCGCGCAATGACCTCGCCTTCACCGGCGACGTCGCGGCGATCGACGACGCGGAGATGATCCTGCTCATCGGCGTTGACCCGATTGCCGAGGTGCCGGTGCTCCACCTGCGGCTGCGAAAGGCGGCGCAGCGGGGCGCGAAACTCGCGCTCATCCACGCCAACCCGACCAGCCTGACCGCCGAGGCGATGATGTGGTTGCAGCCCGCCGCGCGGGGCGAGGCGGACGTGCTCAAGGCACTCGCGGCGACGGTGCGCGGCGACGATCTGCCCGCTGGTGTCGCGGGCGTCCTGCCGGTGGACTTGCTGCTGCTTGCGGAGCAGTGGAAGGCGGCAACGAAGCGGATGCTGCTCGTCGATCCCGCGCTGCTGGCGGATACGTCGGTTGCGGCGGCGATGGAGGCGCTGCTCCCGGCGTCGGGTGGCCCCGTTGTCGGCACGGCGAACGGGCGCGGCGCGCTCGACCTCGGCATCCTCCCATTGGGCGAGACCGACGCGCTCGCTATGCTCGGTGGCGCGGCGAGCGTGCGCGGGTTGATCGTCCTCGGTGGCGAGCCGCCCGTTGACCGTGCGGAGACGTTGATCGTCTTCGCTAGTCACCTGAACGCGGCGGCACAGCAGGCGGATGTCGTGCTCCCGATCGCGGTCGCGACGGAGGAGGACGGCACGCTGACGAACTTCGCCGGGCGCGTGCAACGGCTGCGGCGCGGTGCGGCGCTCCCCGGCACGGCGGAACCCGCGTGGTTCGCCGTGAAGGAACTGGCCCGCGCGCTTGGCCAGCCAATGCCGATCTCCGCGCCGGAGCAGGTGTGGGAGGCAATTCAGCAGGTCGTCCCTGCGTACGCGCACGTCACTGATGTCGAGTTGGACGGCGTCACGCCGCCGCGCATCCAAACAATTGAGCGGGAGGTCGCGGATTGAACGTGACGGGTTTCCTCCAGGCGCTCGCGGGCGCGATCGTCGTCTTGTTCATCGGGCTGACGGCGGCGGCGTACATGACGCTGATCGAGCGGCGGCTGATCGCACGGTTCCAGATTCGGCGCGGCCCGAACCGCGTGGGGCCGTTCGGCTTCCTCCAGCCGCTCGCGGACGCGGTGAAACTCGTCTTCAAAGGCGAGTTCACGCCGATGGGCGCGGACCGGATCGTCTACCGCATCGCGCCGATCATCTCCGTGACCCTCGCGATCGCGGGCATGGCATTAATCCCGATTGGCACGTACTTTTCCGTCGGCGGGCACCGCATCCCGCTCGTGCTGGCGGATGTCAATGTCGGCCTGCTCATCCTGATCGCCTTCAGCTCGCTTGGCGTCTACGGCATCGTGCTCGGCGGCTGGGGCTCCGGCAGCAAGTATTCCCTGCTCGGCAGCCTGCGATCGACGGCACAGATCATCTCGTACGAACTACCGCTCGGCCTCGCGCTGGCGAGCGTGCTGCTCCTCTCCGGCACGGCGCGGTTGAGCGGGATCGTCGCGGGGCAATCGCCGATCCCGTACATCGTCGTGCTGCCCGTCGCCTTCGTGATCTACCTGATTAGCGCCGTCGCGGAGGTGAATCGCGCGCCCTTCGACCTGCCGGAGGCGGAGACGGAACTCGTCGCGGGGTACCTGACAGAGTATGCGGGGTTCCGCTGGTCGCTCTACTTCCTCGGCGAGTACGTCAACATGCTGACCGTGAGCGCCATCGCGACGATCTGTTTTCTCGGCGGCTGGAAGGGGCCACTCCTCGCGGGGCCGCTCTGGTTCCTCATCAAGATGGCGATTTTCATCTTCCTCTTCGTCTGGGTGCGCGCGACCCTGCCGCGCATCCGCTATGATCGTCTGATGCGCCTCGGGTGGGATGTCCTCCTGCCCCTGTCGCTCCTGAACCTGATCGTCACGGCGGTAATTGTGGGGGTTTTCAAGTAGTGGGGCGTGTGCAGGGGGGCGTAAACAAGACAGCCCACAGCGCACTGACCCCCCCCCCCGCGGGGGT
>JBBSII010000151.1:0-8606 GCA_038232175.1 Thermomicrobiales bacterium | reverse complement strand
TCTCGTCCCAGCGACCTTCGCAATAAGAGAGCGGGAAGCTTGCGAAGAGCACAAAATGATCGTCCGCGATCGTTCCGGGAGCTTTCGACCATACCGCTTGTGTCGCCGCGACGAGTCGCCGCCGTTCGGCCACGTCGTCCGTCTGGAACATGAGCACCGGGAAGGTGAATTCGTAGAGATCGACGATGCTGGTGAGCTGATACTCCGGCGAGGTGCGGAGCGCGGTGCGAGCGGCGGCGAAGGCTTGCTGCGACTGCTCGGGCTCGCCCAGGTTGGCATAGGCGATGCCGAGACCGAGATACGCCTGCATCTCGCTGACCCGGTACCCGACGTGCCCATCACGCAGCGGCGCAGTGGCCCGCTCGCCGACCTCTCGCGCTTCCGCGAAATATCCGCAGTAGGCGAGCGTCGCCGTCAGCACCCCGCGCGGGTGGACGGGCTCCAGCAGCGGCAGGTTGAGGGTTCGCCGTGCCGTGCGCCAGATCGCTTCGCCGTCCGGCAGGGCGTCGAGCGCCGCGACACCGGCGCGAACGTCGTGCAGGCCGCTGCGGAAGTCGCCGCTGGTGACCCGGAAATGGCTGCACGAGAAGAGCGCGCAGGCGGCCAATTCGCGATCCTCCGCGTCCGCCGCCAGCCGCACCACCTCGTCCGCCCGGCGCGCGCTCTGGTCCGGCTCCTGGTAGAAGCGGAGCCACGCGAGCCGGAGGATCAGCCAGCCGCGCGCGACGCTCGTCGCCCCGTCCGCCTCCACGAACCGCATCGCCGCCTCGTAGCGCTCCGCCGCCGTCAGATAGGCGTAGGCAGCTTGCGCCCGCTCTCCCGCCAGGACCAGCCACTCCGCTGCGCGCGGATCGCTGGCGCGCTCGAAGTGGTGCGCCACGGCGTCGGGCTGCGGCATGGGCTGTGCTGCTAGGGATTCCCCGATCGTGCGATGCCACGCGCGCCGTCGCGGCGGCAGGATGCCTTCGTATAGCGCCTCCCGCGTCAGCGCATGATAGAACCGCACGGACTCCCCGTCCTCGCTCGCGACCAAAACCCGTGCCGCCACTGCGTGCTCGATCAACGGCAACAAATCGCACTCCTCCATCTCGCTGACCTGCTGCCACAGGTCAATCGGCACCTCCTGACCGATCACCGCCGCCACCGCCAGCGCTCCCCGCCCCACCTCCCCAAACCGCGTCAACCGATTGCCGATCACCTGTCGGATCAGCGTCGGCACGCGCGCCGCCTGGATATCCGCGATCCGCCAGCCCGCCGTCGTCACGACCAACCCGCCCTGCTCTTCCAGCGCGCGGATCAATTCGCCGAGAAAAAAGGCGTTCCCTTCCGAGCGCTGCGCCAGATACCGCGTCAACCGCTCGGCGTCGGCTTCCGGGAGTGCGTAGCGCGCGGTCATGAGCGTGCAGATGGCATCTGCGGAAAGGGGCGACAAATCGAGCCGTGCGGGGTGGGCCTCGCGCACCAGCGCTGGCAGGAGGGCGGAGAGCGGCGATTGGCTCGGAGCCGCCTCAGGGCGATAGGTGGCGACGATCAGCAGCGGCATGGTATGCGCCTCGCGTGCGACGGCGCGCAGCAGATCGACGGAAGCGGGATCCGCCCAGTGGAGATCATCGAGGAGGAGAACGACGGGCTGCGCGGCGGCGAGCGAGGCGAAGAAGTCGAGCGTCTGCCGGAAGAGCGCCCCCTGGCTCGTCACCTCGCCGACGGTGCCGCGTCGGGCGAAAGCGGCGGGCAGCGGCGGGAGGTCATCGGTGTGTCGGTACCGCGCGAAGAGTTCGACCCACGGGCCGTAGGGCGGCGTCTCGGTCAGGTCGTAGCAGCGCCCGACGAGGACAATGGCGCCGCGCTACTACGCTTCCCGGCACACCGATTCCGCGAGCGCGGTCTTGCCGATGCCCGCGTCACCGCTGAGGAGCACGAGACTGCCATGACTGGCGAGAGCGGCGTCGAGATGGCGCCGCAGGATGGCGAGTTCGCGCTCACGTCCGGCGAGCGGTGGCGGGTTGCCGGTAAGCGAGGGGATCGACATGGCGTATCTCCCCGATACGATTGCGGCACAGGTCATGGCGTACGGGCAGAGTATAGCAGCACGCAACGCAGCCGGGCGCTGAGCCGATGCGGATGCAGGCGAATCTGTGCAGAGGCTCCCGCCTTCACCTACGTCGGGAACAAGGTCAACTGCTGATGGCGGATCGCCTCCCAGGTGGGGCCAATCGTGTAGCGCGGGAGGGCGGTAACGGACGCGGCATGGAGGTTCGCCTCCCGGAGCGCGCTCGCCACGGTCGCGACAGCGCGCTCCGGCGTGTTGTTGTTCTTCGAGAGATGCGCGAGCCAGACATCGCGCGGCGTGTCCCGCGTGAAGGCGCTCGCGAGCAGCGCGGCGCAGTCCGCGTTCGACAAGTGGCCACCGCCCCCGCGAATCCGCGCCTTGAGAAACCACGGGTAACTGCCGGATTCCAGCATCTCGCCGTCGTAATTCGCCTCGACAATAACGAGGTCGGCGGCGGCGGCGGCGGCGCACACGGACGGCGTTCCATGCCCCAGATCGGTGAAGATGGCGGCGGAGACGCCGTCCGCCGTGACGACGAAGCCGTAGGTCGCGGACGCATCGTGCGACACCCGGAGCGGCGTGATGGCGATATCACCGACCGCGAATGTCTCCCCGTGCGCAAACGTCTCGGAGACGATGGCGCTCACCGGTATCCGCAGCCGCTGCAGGTCCGTGCTGGCGATGACCAGCGTGCCGAAGGTCGCGGCGAACAGCGGCGCGGATTGCGTGTGGTCGGTGTGCTCGTGCGAAAGCACGATAGCATCAATCGCCGACGGCGCGATGCCGACCTGCGCGAGGTTCCGCGTCAGGCGGGGGTACTGGACGCCGCAATCGATCAGCACGGAGTAGTGCGCGGCGCTGCGCACGATGATCGCATTGCCGCTGCTCCCGCTGCCGAGGCTACAGAGATACACAAACACTACTCCTCGATTGCGCGCCGCATCACGAGGGCCGCGCCGCGTTGTGGTATCGTATCAACGGTGCAACCTTCATGAAAGAGAGTCCGAGATGGTTTTCGACTTTGGCGGACGACCGGTGCGGCCCCCATCGGGGGAGGGAGGCCCCTCCGCGTCGCGCGCGGGCACACCCCGCAGCCCCGGCGGGGGGGAGCGATGGGAGCGCCCGTGGTGGCTCGGCCCTGCGGCAATCATCGGCGCCATCGCGCTGCTGATTTTTGTCGCGCTCGGCACGGCGGGCTTCTGGGCGAACCTCTGGTGGTTCACCAGCCTCGGTTTTCGCGACGTGCTGATCACGCGGTACGTCGCCGTGATCCTCTCGTTCCTCGTCGGCTTCGTCGTTGCGGCGATCTTTCTTGGCCTCAACCTCGCGGCCGCACTGCGGTCGGAGGGCGGGTACGGGCTGACCGTCGGGGATGTGCAGATCGGGCGTCGCTTCAGCATCCTCGCGCTCGTCGGGGTGACGCTCGGCCTGAGTTTCCTGTTCGCGGCCGGGGTCGGCTCCGAGTGGGAGTTGTTTCTCAAGTTCCTCAATCGCACATCGTTTGGCGTCACCGACCCGCAGTTCCATCAGGACGTCTCCTTTTATGTCTTCACGCTGCCGGTGATCGCGTTCTGGCGGTCGTGGTTCATGACGCTGATCATCCTCACGGCGATTGGTGTCGCAGCCGTCTATGTCGGAAAGATGGGGACGGAGATTGCGGAAGGGCGTTTCCGGTTGCCGCCGCACATGCGTGCCCATCTCTCGATTCTCGGCGCGTTCTTCCTCGTGGGCATGGCGCTCGGCTACTGGACGGACACGCGCGAACTCGTCTTCTCCGCGCGGGGCGTCGTCGAGGGCGCGTCGTACACGGATGTGAACGCGCAGATTCCCGCCAACTACATCCTGCTCGGCATCTCGCTCGTCGCGGCGCTCCTGCTACTCGTCAATGTCTTTCGGCGCGACCTGCCGCTTTTCGTCGGCACACTGGCGGTCTGGGTCGTCGCGGCGATCCTGATTGGCGCGGGCTATCCGGCGGCGGTGCAGTCGGTCCGTGTCCGCCCGAATGAATTGGGCAAGGAGACGCCGTACATCGACCGGAACATCGCGATGACGCGGCAGGCATTCAAGATCGACACGGTCGATCAACAGCAACTCGCGGGTGTCGGTGATCCGACCCGCGAGGGACTGGCCGCGAATCAGACATCCGTCGCGAATATCCGCCTGTGGGACGACCGCGTGCTGCTCAAGTCGTACCCGCAGTTGCAGCAGATTCGGCAGTACTACGCATTTCGTGATGTCGATATCGACCGCTACCGCATCAATGGCCAGTACCGGCAGATCCTGTTGTCGGCGCGCGAGCTCGACTCGGCCCAACTCGCGTCGCAGTCACAGACGTGGCAGAACCGCCATCTCATCTACACGCACGGCTACGGCGCGGTCGCGAGCACGGCGAACGAGGTCGTCGGCGGGGGGAACCCGAACATCATCCTCGGCAATATCCCGCCGACCGGGCCGAGCGACCTGCAAATCACGGAGTCGCGCATCTACTACGGCGAGGTGACGAGTGATTACGTCTTCGTCAAGACCACGCAGCAGGAATTCGACCGGCCCTCCGGCACGAATGCCCAGAGTCAGGGCGAGTACACGACGTACGCGGGCGGGAATGGCGTCCCGGGCGGGAGCCTCATCCGCAAGATGATCCTCGCCGCGTACTTCGGCGAGCCGAAGGTGCTCCTGAGTGGCGATATTGGCGGTTCAACGGAGGTCCTGTTCCATCGGAATGTCAGCGACCGGCTGCGGATGGTCGCGCCGTTCCTGCGTCTCGACAAGGACCCGTACCTCGTGATCGCGGACGGGCGGCTCGTCTGGATGAATGACGCCTATACGACGACGAATCGGTACCCGTACGCCACGCAGTTCGCCGGGACGACCGGGATGACCGGCGGCTTTAATTACATCCGCAACAGCGTCAAGGCGACGGTCGATGCGTACGACGGCACCGTGCGGCTCTACGTGGCGGACGAGTCCGATCCGATCATCCGCACGTATCAGCGCATCTACCCGTCGCTCTTCGCGCCGTTGAGCAGCATGCCCGCCTCCCTGCGCACCCATATCCGCTACCCCGAGGATTATTTCAACGTCCAGACGGTGATGTATACGCGGTATCACGTCACCGACCCGCGCGTCTTCTACGGCAGCGAGGATCAGTGGGCAATTGCGAACGAGCAGGTGGGCGAGAAGAAGGAAGTGCAGCAGATTGCGTCGTACTACGTCCTCGTGAATTTACCGGGTGCACAGCATCAGGAGGAATACGCGCTTGTCCGACCATTCACGCCGGGCGGGGGAACGAATAATCGTCAGAACATGGTCGCGTTCCTTGCCGGGCATTCTGATGGCGACCTATACGGCACACTGAGCGCATACGAGTTCCCGCGACAACTGACTGTGCTAGGCCCGCAGCAGGTGGAGGCGCGGATCAATCAGGAGCCGGACATATCCAAGGAGATCACGCTGCTCGACCAGGCCGGGTCGCAGGTAATCCTCGGCAACTTCCTCATCATCCCCATCGAGAACACGCTGCTCTATGTTGAGCCGTTGTATGTGCAGGCGACAAATAGTCCGTTTCCCGAACTGAAACGAGTGATCGTCGCGTCGCAGAACAAGGTAGTGATGCGCCCGACGCTCGATGAGGCAATTGCGGCACTGGTAGGGAGTGGGCCGGTAACGAACACGCTCCCGAGCGCTGGGACGACGGCACCGACTACGGGCACGGGCGCCACGACCGACAGCGCGAAGGCTGCGGACGCGCTCAGTCACTATCAGAAGGCGCAGGACGCGCTTAAGACCGGGGACTGGACGACCTTCGGGAACGAACTGGCGCAGGTGCAGCAGATACTTCAGCAACTGTCGGGAACGCCACTGTCAGCACCAGCAGGCGGAGCATCCGCGACCCCCGCGCCGGGCGGCACGGCGCGACCCGCTGCGACCGGGACGCCAAAACCCTAGGTGATAGGGGAGGGGAGTCCTGCGAAAAGGGCGCGACCAATGCGGACATGGGTCGCGCCTTCCTCGATAGCGATTGCGAAGTCTTTCGACATGCCCATCGACAGCTGTGGCAGGGGAAGATTGGCGTTCTCGCGTCGCAATGCGTCGCGCAGTTCTCGGAGCGCTGAGAAGACGGCGCGCACGACGTTCGGGTCATCCGTCAGTGGCGCAATCGTCATGAGACCGATGAGTTCTAATGCCGCGCATTCCGAAAGCACATATCCCAAAAGATCAAATACCTCATCCACCCCAACTCCCTGCTTCTGAAGATCCCCTGCCGTATTCACTTCGAGGAGAACGGGGAGACGCTCACTCCCCCGACTGGCGGCACGGTTGAGCGCGTCCGCGATGCCGGGCCGGTTGATGGAGTGGACGCAGTCGAAGAGTTCGACGATGTCGCGCGCCTTATTAGTCTGTGCGTTCCCGATCATATAGAGCGCAACACCGCTCGGCAGGGGAGGGGAGAGGCTTCGGCGACCGAACTTCGCGACCGCGTCCTGCACGCGGTTCTCCCCGAGGTCGTGGACACCGGCTTTGACCAACGCATCCGCTGTCGTGCGGTCAACGCTCTTCGTGACTCCAATGAGCGTGACCTCATCGGCACTGCGCCCCGCCCGGTCACATGCGGCGGCGATCGCGCGACGGACCGTATCGACGTTCCGTGCGACGACCGCCTCGACATCCATATTCATTCACTTACTCCTCGATGGAGAGCATCACGGCGAACCGGCCGTCGAACTCGTCGTGCGCCTTCGCGTAGCGATGCGAGAAGAACCGCGTGCCATTGATGAATGTGCATATCCCACTGCATTGAACGTGATCGCGGCGCAGCCCGGCGGTCAGCAGTTGTGTTGCGTTTGCCTGCCAGAGGTCGAGGTACCAGGACGAACCGCGCCGAACAATCGCGCGATCGCCCGGATACGCGGCGTGGAAGGTGTCGACAACCTCGGCGCCAACTTCGTACACTGCTGGGCTGATGCTCGGCCCGACGATGGCGACCAGGGATTGCGGGTCGGAACCGAAACACTCAACCATCGACCGGACAAGCGACCCGGCCATACCGCGCACCATGCCACGCCAACCGGCGTGACCGAGCGCGATCACCCGTTGTTCGGGATCGATCACGAGGAGTGGCACGCAGTCACCGAAGCACATTACGAGCGTCACGCCAGGAGTATCGGTCATCAGCGCGTCTGTCCGGGGAATAATCGTCTCCGGAGTAAACGCGCCGCGCCCCATGTCGGCGTCCGTGACGCGCTGCGTGGTCGTTGCATGGATGAGGGCAGAGAAGACGGCGCTGTCAAGCGTACGATCAAGTGTCGCGAGCCAGTGTTCGCGGCAGGCAGTGACCGCATCGTGCTGGGTTGGCGCCGCCGCGAAACTCATGTTCCCGTCGAGCGGCAGCGCGGCGGAACGAGTCGTCACGCCGTGGCGCAACCACGGGAGCGCGGCGAATGAAGGAAAGGTGACGGGTGACAGATCGACCACGATGCTACGTGCCGCCCTTCCGCGCGTAATCGAGCAAGATGCGGTCGATCAGGTCCTCCACCGGCGCGAGATCGTCCGTGAAGATGTGCGGGCCGGGGGCCGCCTCGCGAATCCTGCCGTCCCGGATCGCCGCGTCGCCGATCTTGACGAGCGAGGAGTTCGGGTGCACCGCACGCTCGGCCTCGATGTTCGCGGCGAAGTTCGCGATCGTCGTCGGGGACTTCGTGCCGATGACCATCGTGTTCGTGAATGAGGGCGTGTCGATCAGGTAAACATTCGGGAAGACGGAGCGCATCGTCTCGCTGATCACATCCACGAGGCGGTAGTCGGTGTTCGTCCGGCCCGCATTGACGATCAGTGTCCCCTGGTCATTGAGGTGATTCTTTACTTCCTGGAAGAACTCGCGCGTCGTCAGTTGGAAGGGGATGTACGGCTGGTGGTAGGCATCCACGCCGATCACATCGTACCGCTTCTCCGTCGTCCGCAGGTAGTAGCGACCATCCTGCACGACCACGTTGAGGTTCGGCGCGGTGAGGTTGAAGTACTGCCGCGCGACATCAACAATCTTCGGGTCGATCTCGACGCCGTCGATGTGGAGATTGGTGCCGTACGTCTCCGTCATCCGCTGCGCGACCGTCCCACCGGCGAGGCCGATGATGCAGACATCGCGAATGTCGGCGGGGCGCTGGTTCGTCGCGAAAAAGGGCGAAATGGCAAAGTAATCCCACGGGCCGTTGCTCAATGGCTGTGTTGCCGCGTTCGGATAGTAGAGCGAATGGATGGCATGCCCCTCATTCAGGTACAATTCGCGCGCCCCGTTGGTGGGGTTCTCACCGACCTGAATGAAATTATACGCGGACTCGCCCTGATAAATGATCGTCCGGTTCCCCTCAACGGGTCGGACGAAGCCTCGTTGGCCAAAGCCCGCGATGAAGACCATCGCGATGAGCAGGATCGCCGTGCCGATCAAGAGTCGCGTCCGCACCGCTGTGCGCGGCGTGCGGAGCAGCCCGATTAATGAGGCAACGAGGAGCACGAACGAAAAGAGGTAGAAGGTGCGGAAGGTGCCGATGCGCGGGATGAG
>JBBSII010000150.1:0-8640 GCA_038232175.1 Thermomicrobiales bacterium | reverse complement strand
GCCCGATCCTCCTCCGCGATCACGCGCTCCAGGAGGTCGGGGAGATCGAAGCCCAATGGGTTGTACCGAGGGCGCGGCGTGTCGCGCTCCGTCCGGACGCCGAAGGCGATCTCGATGTCCTCATAGTCTCCCATCACGGCAAGATCAGCCGCATCGGCGTCGTAGGCCTGCTTGATAGTGGGCAATGCTTCGACCGCTTCGAGATCAAGCAGCATCGTGGAGACGAGGGCGTTGAAACTCGGGTCGTTCTCCGTGTACGCCGCGAGACCTTCGGTGAGGATCGCGATGCACCGCTCCCGCGTCTCGGGATGCATCCGGCCGATGACGGCGATGGCGTTGCCAGCGGTCACGCGCGCGTACATCAGATGTGACGGATCGAGGAGGAATGTCGCGAGTGCGGGGAGCGCCGCCGGGCCGATCAGCCCAAAGACATACGGCACCTCCTCATTCCAGTAATCCCAGTCCTCCAATTCGTCTAGCAATCCGACGAGTGGCTCAATCCCCTCAGTCGCGCGGAGATGGCCGATTGCCCGCCACGCATGGAGCGACGCCCAGGCTTCGGGCGAGTCTGGACCGCCGTTGGAGAGCGATTCAGCGGTAATCATGGCGAGCAAATCCGGAAGATGCTCCGGCCGGATACCGAATTGCAGGTAATCGGGTCAGTTATTGCTCCGATAGGGTTCCGGCTCGGACTTGCGGTTCTGGATCACCTCCATCTGCGCCCGCATCTCCTCGAATGTGGGCATCGGCTCGGTGATCTAAGGTGGCGGTTGCAATTGACGCTCATTGCCGATGGTGAGGAGTGCGGCGACTGGCGGCGGATATCTCGCATCGAGCATTCTCATCTCCTCTCAATGTCTTGCCATTGACGAAGCGCATTGTACCGCACGCCGAAACTTCCCCTTCCCCATCGGGAAGGGTTAGGGCCTATCCCACGACGACGCGATGATACCGCTTCTTTCCGGCGCGCAGGAGCAGGCCGTCCGGGGGGACATCTGCCATGGCGAACGTGCGATCCATGTCATCGACGCGCTCGCCATTGATCGACGCGCCGCCCTGCGCCGCCAACCGTCGCGCCTCGCCCCGGCCCGCGACTAGCCCCGCCCGCGCGAACAGGTCCGCGACGGTGAGGCCCGCCGCCCACTCCGCCGCCGGGATGACGGTCGTCGGGGCGTTCTCCAGCGCGCCCACGCCGGAGAAGAGGGCGCGGGAGGCCGCCTGCGCCTCGCGGGCCGCCGCCTCGCCGTGCGTCAGGCGCGTCGCCTCGAGGGCGAGCGTCTCCTTCGCCGTCCGCAGTTCCGCCCCTTCGAGCGCACCGAGCCGCCGCACCTCGTTCATCGGCAGGAAGGTGAAGAAGGCGAGGAACCGCGCGACGAGCGCGTCCTCCACGTTGATCCAGAACTGGTAGTAGTCGTACGGACTCATGTACGCGGGGTTGAGCGAGAGGGCGTTGCCCGTGGACTTGCCCATCTTCTGCCCGGCGGCGTCGGTGATGAGCGGCGTCGTCAGCACGAACGCCTCGCCGCCATCTTCCTTGCGGATGAGGTCCATCCCGCCAAGGCAGTTGCTCCACTGGTCCCCGCCGCCGATCTCTAAGATGCAGTTATCCTCCCGGTACATGTGGAGGAAGTCGTACGACTGCAGGAGCAGGTAGTTGAATTCGAGGAACGATAGGCCCGCCTCCAGCCGCGTCTTGTACGTCTCCATCGCCAGCATCTGGTTGACGGAGAAATGCCGCCCGATGTCCCGCAGGAAGTCGATGTAGTTGAGTTTCGTCAGCCATGCCGCGTTGTCGAGCATGATCGCCTTGCCTGCGGAGAAGTCGAGATAGTGGGCCAGTTGCTCCTTGATCTTCGCGGCGTTGGCGGCGATCGCCGCCTTCGTCAGGATCATCCGGCCCGTCGCCCGCCCGGTCGGGTCGCCGACCATCGTCGTGCCGCCGCCGACGAGCGCGATCGGGCGATGCCCGTGCTGCTGGAAATGCGCGAGGGCCATCACCTGCACGAGATGGCCGATGTGCAGGCTGTCGGAGGTCGGGTCGAAGCCGCAATAGAGCGTGATCGGCTTCTCCGTCGCCCGCCGCAGCCCCTCCATGTCCGAGACTTGATTGATAAACCCCCGCTCCGCGAGTGTGTCCAGTACATTTGTCGCCACGAGTGTCACTGTCTCCTCCTTGGGGAACCTAACCCCCGGTCCCTTCCCCATGGGGAAGGGGTGACTCATCGGGGCATCGTGCCTTGCCGATCAACAAACGAACCTTTCGCGCTCCGGCTCCCCTTCCCGGTACCCTCTGGGCGGCATGGGCGGTGGGGGTTCGGGCCTCCCCGGACAAACAAAAGCGCCGCCCCTGAGAAGGGCGACGGATCGTCGCGGTACCACCTTCGTGCGCGGGCGCGTCGCCGCGCTCGCCTCAGCGCGTGCAATCACGCGCGCGGCCCGGTATCGGGGGCAGCCGACCAACGTTTCTCCCGATGGCGCTACCGGGACCGGGGAGGTAATTCGCGCTCTGCCCTCGTCCGCAGGCTCGCACCAGCCACCTGCTCACTGTCGGGACGGGAGGGCAGCGCTACTGGCATCTCCGGCGTCGTAGTATCGAGTATCCACTATCACGTCGCGCCGCGCAAGGGCGTGCCGCAACCAAACGACCGTCCCATTCGTTCTGTACTACGAGGGGAAGCGTGCGATTTGGCGCGTCCCCGTCCCATAAACTCCCGACAGTGTACGAACGGCTCGTGTGCCACAAGTGTGGCGTTGCTCGATGGGTCAGTGATGGAGGAAAAGCGCATGAACGGGTCTCGGTGGCGTCAGTACATGGTCCGTCCACTCATTGGTTTTCTCCTGCTGTGCGCGCTGCTGCCCGCCGCCACGACGGTCAGCCCGGCCTCCCCGCCGCTCTATGCTCGTCCCACGGGCCACACGATCCCCGCGTCGTTCCGCCCCTTGTGGGAGCAACTCGGCGGCGTGGACGGCCTCGGCTGGCCGCTAAACGAGGCGACGACAACAAACGGCGTCACCGAGCAGTGGTACCCGGCGGGCCGCATCTTCCAGCGCGCGACGGGTGCACCGGAACTCGTCGCCATCGGCAAAGAAACCGCGCAGTCCCATTTGTTGCTCGGCGGCGACGCCTTCAAATCGCGTGCGAAACCGACCGGCCCCGCGCCCGCCAACTGGTCATATGCCACCACAACCAGCCACTGGGTCGCCAATGGCTTTCGTACGCTCTGGGAGAAGAAGAAGTCGCTCCTGGGCGATCCCATCTCGGAGGAATTCACCGAGGATGGGGCAACCACGCAGTACTTCATGTACGGTCGCCTGGACCTTGACCCCACCGCTAACAATGTCGCCCGCGTCACCCAACTCGGGACGCTCGGCCACGGCCCCGCCGATCCACGGGTCGAGGCTCCGGTCGGCGCGGATCAGATCGGTGAAGCGCCGATCACGAACATCCAGGGCGTCCCGGCGCATCAAGGGCACTGGCTCCTCGTCAACCTTGCCCAGCAGCATCTCTACGCCTACGATGGCACGAAACTGGTAGACGATCTCGCGGTCTCCACGGGCACCGACGCGCACCCGACGCCCGTCGGCTCGTACGCGGTCCAGCAGCGCTTCTTCTCGCAGGAGATGATCGGCCCCGGCTACGACCTGCCGAATGTGCCGTACGTCCAGTATTTCGGCAACGATCAGCTCTCGTGGCACGAAGGCTACTCCTTCCACGGCACCTACTGGCACCACAACTGGGGCTACCAGATGTCGCACGGCTGCGTCAACCTCCCCACCGATTTCGCCGCCTGGCTCTGGGACTGGGCGGGCGTCGGCACCCCGGCGGAGATCATCGCGGGGTAGCGCTACACGAGGACTGAGGACTGAGAAGGAGTAACGAGTAACGAGTAACGAGTAACGAGCAGTGGGAGGTGGGGTGTGCATTCTCGTTACTCGCTACTCGTTACTTTCCACTCTTATTCCCTACCATGAGAGGGCGCGCGTTTGCCACCAGATCGCGGGGAGGCGCGCGAGTTTGTCCCGCTTCGAGAGGGCGGCGCGATGGGTGTAGACCTGATAATCGAGCGCCTCGATGCGCCCCAGGATGCCACCGTAGAGCGTCGCCGCCGCCTGCACGGGGAGCTGGCCGGAGCGGTGCAGCCGGGCGATGCCGGGGGCGCTGGCGCGGTAGAGATCGCGCGCGCGGGCGATCTGGAAGGCCATCAGGCGGCGGACGCAGGCATCGACGACGCCGGCGGCGATCTTCTCCTCGTCGTACCCGAAGGCGGCGAGTTCCTCCTGCGGCAGGTAGATGCGGCCCATCGCGGCGTCCGTGCCGACATCGCGCAGGATGTTCGTCAACTGCATGGCGATGCCGAGGTTCGCCGCGTACTCCAGCGTCTCCCGCGCGCCGTCGTAGCCGAGCACCGGTGTGCAGAGCAGGCCAATCGTGCTCGCGACGCAGTAGCAGTAGCGCCGGAGCACGTCCCACGTCGGATAGCGGGCGTGTGTCAGGTCCATCCGCATCCCATCGAGCAAGTCCCAGAGCGGCTCCGTCGGGACGCCGTAGCGGTCGCGCACATCGATGAAGGCGCGGATGATCGGCAGCGAGGTATCCACGGCGCGCAGCCGACCCTCCCACCAGTCGATCCGCGCGAGGAGATCCGCCGGTGGCGCGGAGGCGGGCGCGCGGTCAACGAGGTCGTCCGAGTACCGGCAGACCGCGTAAATCGCCCAGATGGCACGGCGCTTCTCAGGGGGCAGAAAGCGGATCGAGAAATAAAAGGCGTGCGCGTGGTAGTGCATCACCAACCGGCACGCCTCATAGGCGTCCGCAAGCGTCACCTCCGCCGCTACCCGTTCGCTCTCAGTCGCGGGGAAGTGCAGCACATCGCGCTCGAAGGGATTGCGGGCATGCGGCCAGGTCATCGTCGCCCGCCTCCCTGAGACGCACAGCGATCACCGCCCGGCGTCCGACGCGATCCGACGGGATGCAGCGTTTTGGATGGTGTTCGTGGCTGGATCACCCGTTCGTCCCTCTCGCTGCGGCCCGCCGCGCCTTGCGCGCCGTCTCTCTTTGTATCTACTCAAAACGGCGCGGCGTGGATCACTGCCACGCGAGCACAGCCCGAGCGGCATCAACATTTGCCCGCTTCACCGATGGGTCCTTAATCGGCGGCGGTGTCCCGCGATGGGAGGTCCTCATCCCCGCGCTGCTCCACGCCGCCCATCGGCGTGATCGTCACCTGCGCGATGCGGAGGCGGTCCATCCGGTCGACGCGAATGCGGAGATGCTCTGTCTCGATGCTGTCGCCCGCCTTCGGAATCCGGCCCATGCGGTCAAGCACGTACCCGGCGATCGTCTCGTAGCCGTCGTCCACGTCGCCGAGCGTGACCAACGCGCGGACATCGGCGATCGGCGTGCGGCCATCCAGGGTCAGGCTGCCATCGCTGTTGCGTTGCAATTGCGGCGCGGCGGCGTCGAACTCGTCCTCGATGTCACCAACCAACTCCTCGATCAGATCCTCCATCGTGACGAGGCCCGCCGTGCCGCCGTAATCGTCAACGAGGATCGCCATGTGCGTGTGGCGGCGGCGCATTTCGAGCATCAGGTCGTCGATGTGCACCGATTCGGGCACGACGAGCACGGGGCGCATGATGTCCCGGATGCGCGCCTCGCCCCGCTCCGAGCCGACCGCTGCGATAATGTCCTTGACGTGCACCATGCCGTGAACCGTGTCGAGGTTCTCCTCGTAGACGGGGAAGCGGGTGTACGTGCTCGTCGCCACCTGCGGCGCGACATCGGCGATACGCGTGCCCATCTCGATCCCCGCGACCTGCGTGCGCGGCACCATCACCTGCTGCGCCTCTTTGTCCGCGAAGGAGAAGACGCGGTCGATCAACTCGCGCTCTCCCGTTTCGAGCGTGCCCGCCTGCTCGCTCTCGCGCACGAGGATGCGCAACTCGTCCTCCGTGTACGTCCCGTGCTCGCTCGCGTCGCTGAGGCCGAACCGCGCGAGCAGGAAATTCGCGCTGTTGTTGAGGATCGCGATGAGCGGGCGGAAGACGACGAGGAAGACGCGGATCGGGCCGATGATGATGAGGGCGACCCGCTCCGGGTTCTGGATCGCGATGCGCTTCGGCAGCAACTCGCTCATCAGCACAGTGACGTACGTGACGATGAGGAACGAGAAGATGATCGCGATGACATTCGCGGAGATCAGCGGCAAATTGGCCGGGAGCCAGGCGAACGCGGGTTCGATCAACTTCGCCACGACTGGCTCACCGAGATACCCGAGCGCAAGCCCCGCAATGGTGATGCCGATCTGCGTCGCGGAGATGTACGGGTTGAGGTTGGCGAGCGCCCCCTTCACCCAGCGCGCGCGGGTGTTCCCATCGCGCGAGAGTTGCTCGATGCGGCTGCGCCGGGAGGCGACCAACGAGTATTCGGTCGCGACAAAGTACGCATTCAGGAAAACGATCAGCGCGAGGACGGCAAGCCCCCCAATCGTTCGCCAGAGTTCAGTGCTCATGTGACGGGAGAAACCTCCATGACGGCCCGATGTGGCGGAGAGTGGCGCGGGGTGCGGCCGGAAATCGCGCCGGGCCAGCCCATTCCATTGACGAAAGTATAGCATGTGCGCTGCCATCGGGATGGGCCAAACTCCTACCTTTATGCTCCACAGAGAGCACCCGCACAGGTTGCCGCCCGATTTTCGTTTGCCCACGTCCGGCAGACAAAAAAAAGCCCGGCGCCGCGGGGACGACGCCGGTAAAGAAAGGAGGATTGGGGGAAGGAAAGTGCGAGAATATGTCGGTCAACATCGTATACGCAGTGCGTCCGCCATTGGATCACTGGGCGCGATCACGATTCCTCGTCACCCCGGTTTTTCCAATCCCCATTACGCGACCCAGCGATCGTCGTCACCGCGCGCGGCGTCCTCACGCGCGAGCGCATCGGTGACGCGGCGAAACTCGTCGCGGGCGCGGAACAACATGGACTTGACCGCCTTGCGGGAGATGCCGAAGACCACGCCGATCTCCTCGCACGAAAGCCCCTCGCACTCGCGCAGCACAAGCGCCCGTCGGTTGCGGGGGGACATTCGCGCCAGCACTGCCAGCACCGCCTGGTCGCCCTCGCGGCCAATCACCACCTGCTCCGGGTCGATGCTCCCCGCGCTCTCCGTCAATGCGGCGCCATGCGTCTCGTCCCACGGCATCCAGCGGGAGCGTCGCCGTCGCCGCAACTCATCCAGGCAGCAGTTCCGCGCCACGCGGTAGAGCCACGCGGGGAAGTTGACGCCCTCCGGGATGCGCGGCAAGGCGCGATAGACCTTGATGAACGTCTCCTGCAGGAGGTCCGCCGCGTCGTCCGCGTTGCCGCCCATCATGTGATAGATGAAGCCGTAGAGCGGCCGTTCGTGTTGGCGCAGTAGCGCCTCGAACGCCGCCGCGTCGCCCTGCCGGGCGAGTGCGAGCCGCTGTGTCTCATCGAGAACCGAATATCGCGCCATCGTGCTTGCCATCGTACACCTCGCCCCTCTCGTCACACCCCACTCGTCGGGTTTTGTCGCGCTCGCTCCTTTGCCTCTCTCCACTCTCCACTATGGGATGACGGCGTGCGACGCACATCCGTAAGGTTACGTATTTCGCGAGTGGCAATTCGGCTGATGACGGCGTTCGGGGTCGTCGGGAAGAGCGGCGCGGGTGGGCGGTAGTCCGTTAATCGTCGGACGAGCTCCAGCGCGTCCGCTGCGGTATCGGCGGGATTGGCGTAGACGAAGGCGATGCGCAGGGCACGCTGGAAGTTGCCTGCGTCCGTGACGCCGACTGCGAGCAGTTCCGGCGCGTGGATCGTCCCCACTGCCGCACGTAGTCACGGAGGCCGGTGGCGATTCCCTCAGCCGACCCTTGTTGGCTGCGCGACCGGGCAATGGATGATCTGATCGCCCGGTCGGGGTAATCCGGCGGCACGGCGACCATGCTGACCACATCATCGAGGGCGAGGGCGAGGGCGTGTGCCGTGGGGTTCATGCCCAGCGTAGGACTTTGGCGCTGTTCCGCATCGAGCGCACCCCCGATGATCGCCGTGGTGGGCGCGGCGGCGACCCGCGCGGCGCTGACCGCCAGACGGTTCCGCCGCGCGAGGAAGAGCTGGCAGCGGACATCGTGCAAGTCCACTATATTGTCGCCGCGGTGCGCTGCCAGCGGTCGAGCGGGTCGGGCACGAAGGCGAGCATTCGCAGCAAGTCCGACGCGGGCGCTACTGCGGGGGTTGGCGCGCCAGTCGCGTTGACGACTGACGACACGGACGTTTGGCGCACCGCCGTGCCGGGCGCTCCGCCGCCGCACGCCGCGAGGATCGCCTTACCCGCCTGTGCCGCGATTCCGAGCACTCTCCGTCGTCGCATCCGCTGCTGCATCTCGCCCTTCCCGCTTGAGAATGCCGTCCCACGTGAAGAACATTGAACCACAGAGGCACAGAGAACGCAGAGAAACGAGAAGAAGAGAAAAGAACGCAGGGCCGTGTCCATTTTCCATAGGTAGGTGTATGGGGAACGGTGGTCATGCTGCCCATCGCGCGATGAGCGCCTCCTGCGCTTTCGTCCGTCTTCCCCACTTCTTCGGCGGTCGCCACGCAGCGGGAGGCACCCGGTAGTG
>JBBSII010000149.1:0-8644 GCA_038232175.1 Thermomicrobiales bacterium | reverse complement strand
TACGCGCCGGAGTTGGCCGCGCTCGCGGTCAAGCAGGCCGAGGGCGACACGATGGAGGCCGCCTTCCTCCTGCGCGCGTTCCGCTCGACACTGCCGCGCATCAGCGACACGCTGCCCGCCGACGCCGGGGAGATGCGCGTGCGCCGCCGCGTCTCCTCGACCTTCAAGGATATTCCCGGCGGTCAGGTACTTGGGCGCACGCGCGACTACACGCAGCATCTGCTCGACTTCTCGCTGATGGATGAAACGTCCGCCGCCGCCCCCCCGCGCCCGACCCCAACGGTGTCGCGGATTGACCCGCCCGTCTTCCCGAAGGTCTCCGCGTGGTTGCGTGCGGACGGCCTGCTCCCGCCGCTCCCCGCCGAACCGCCGGAAAGTGCGCCGTTTGACATCACGCGGGACTCGCTGATGTACCCCTTCCCGCGCTCGGCGCGGTTGCAGACGCTGGCGCGCGGCGAGACGGGCGCGATGGTCGCCTTCTCGTATTCGTCCCTGCGGGGACGGGGGTTTCACCCGATCCCCGGCGACCTGCGCGTCGGGGAGATGCCATTCCGTATCGCGCACCCGCTGACGGGCGCGCCCGTGCGCGTCGGCGAGGTGACGGTGACGGAAGTTGAGATGATTAACAAGACGGGCGAGCAGGCGCACGGTAAGGAGGGCGGCATGGACGGCGCGTTCTCGATGGCGTACGGGCTGGTCTTCGGGCAGAACGAGCGGAAGGCGATCGCGATGTCCGTGCTCGACGGGCTGCTGATGGAGCGGAGCGACCGGCTGCCGGTGCACAACCCGGAGTTCGTGCTCTACCACATCGATGGCATCGAGGCGCAGGGGTTCGTCGAGCACCTGAAGTTGCCGCACTACGTCACGTTCCAGTCGTCGTTGGACAAGATGCGCTACTTCCAGAACCTCCACCACGCGCGACAGGAGGAAGCCCATGCCCGCGCTCGCTGATCTGCTGCCGGAGACACCGCCCTACAACTACGCATTTCTGGACGAGCAATCGAAGCGGGAGATTCGCCGCGCGCTGCTCAAGGCGGTGGCGATACCGGGCTATCAGGTGCCGTTCGGCTCCCGCGAGTTACCCATCGCGCGCGGGTGGGGCACCGGGGGCATCCAGGTGACGCTCTCGTGCGTTGGCCCTGGCGACGTGATCAAAGTGATCGATCAGGGGACGGACGCGGGCGTGAATGCGCTCAATATCCGCCGCCTCGTCGAGCGGACAACCGGCCTGCCGACGACCGCCGACACGGAGGCCGCGACGATCATCCAGACGCGCCACCGCATCCCGGAGCAGCCACTCACCGCCGATCAGTTGATCGTTTTCCAGGTGCCATTCCCGGAGCCGCTGCGCTCGGTCGAGTCGAGTGAGGCGAAGACGCGCGAGATGCACGCGGAGCAGGATTACGCCCGTATGTGGGTCGCCCTCTATGAAGACGTCGTCCACGCGGGCGCGATCACGAAGACAACGTCGTACCCCGCGATGGTCAACGGGCGGCACATCTTCAGCCCCAGCCCGATCCCGCGCTGGGACCTGCCGAAACTGCACCGCGCGCCGCACCTCTCGCTCTTCGGCGCGGGCCGCGAGAAGCGCGTCTACGCCGTGCCGCCGCACACCGATGTCGTGCCGCTCGACTTCACGGATCATCCATTTGGCGCGGAAAATATGGACGGACATACATGTACGCGCTGTGGTGCAAGTGGCGTCTACATGGACGAGTTCATTGGCACTGAAGGGGCGCGCACATACCGCTGCTCGGACACGGCGTATTGCGACGCGATGCTCGATGCGCGCATGAACGATGACACCGCGAAAATCGCGCGGTTACGGGCGGTGGCGCGATGACGATTACTACCATCGAGAAAAGCGTTACAGAAACACAACCACTGCTCAGCGTGCGTCATTTGTCCAAAATATACGGATATTCTGGTATTGATGCCCTGGAACGGACAGGGCCGATGTTCGGCACGAATGTCGATCCGCGCACCGGCGCGGTCGTCGCGTGCGCCGATGTCTCGTTCGATCTCCTGCCCGGCGAGGTGCTCGGCATCGTCGGGGAGTCCGGCTCCGGCAAGAGTACCGTGCTCGGATGCTTGTATCAGGATATTACGCCGACCTTCGGCGCGGCACAATTCGCGCCCTTCGCCGACGGCAGGCGCAGCATCTTCGACGCGAACGGGCAGGAGCGACGGCGACTCCGCGCGTTCGACATGGGCATCGTCTATCAGGACGCGCGCAAGGGGCTGCGGCTGGCGATCAGCGCGGGCGGCAACATCGCCGAGCGGCTGCTCGCGGTCGAGTGGCGGCGCGTGGACGCGATCCGCGCGCGGGCAAGCGACCTGCTCGAACGCACGGAGTTGTCGCTCGACCGGATGGACGACATGCCCGCGCAGTTCTCCGGCGGGATGCAGCAGCGTGTGCAGATCGCCAAGGCGCTCGCGAACGAGCCGCGCCTCCTGCTCCTCGATGAGATGACGACGGGTCTCGACCTCTCGGTGCAGGCGGGCGTGATCGACCTCGTGCGGGACATCCAGCAGCAGTCCGGCCTCGCGATGATCGTCGTGTCGCACGACCTGAGCGTCATCCGGCTGCTCGCGGGGCGCACACTCGTGATGCGTCAGGGGCGCGTCGTCGAGGCGGGGCTGACCGACCAGATCCTTGAAGACCCGCAGCACCCGTATTCGCAGTTGCTCGTCAGTTCGATGAATGGATGAGCGGGAAAGGGGGAGGGGATGACCGCCGAGACGACCCCGGCGCACCTGCGCGTCGAGGGATTGTGCAAGACCTTCACGCTGCACGTGCTCAATGGGAAGCGGGTGCCCGCGTTCCACGATGTGACATTCGCGGCGCCGCGCGGCAAGGTGACAGCGATTGTCGGGCCGAGCGGCAGCGGCAAATCCTCGCTGCTGAAATGCATCTACCGCACGTACCTGCCGACAGCGGGCGCGCTCCGGCTCACGACCGATGCGGGCGAGATCGACCTCGCCCGCGCGGAGGACCATGCGATCCTCGCGCTGCGGAAGCGGACAATCGGCTACGTCTCGCAGTTCCTTAAAGCGCCGCCGCGCGTCACCGCCGTTGAGGTCGTCGCGCGCCCATTGGTCGAGCGCGACATACCCCGTGAGGACGCACGCGCGCGGGCGGCGGAGATGCTCGGACGGCTCGCGTTGCCCGCAGACTTGTACGATGCGTACCCCACGCTCTTTTCCGGCGGCGAGCAGCAGCGCGTCAACATCGCCCGCGCTCTGATCGCACACACCGACCTGCTGCTGCTCGACGAGCCGACGAGCGCGCTCGACCGCGTCAACCTCGCGCGCGTCATCGACCTGCTGCGGGAGGCGCGGCAGGCCGGGACGACGATTATCGGCGTCTTCCACGATTACACGGTCGTGAAAGCATTGGCGGATGTGGTCGTCGCGATGGAGGGCGGGACGGTGCGAAGTGTCGGCCCCGTTGCCGACCTGCCCGCCGCGTATCGCGACGCCGCGCATGACGCCGCATGAGGAGAATGGGATGCAGCGCGACCGGCACCACGAAATGAAACGAACGATCCTCTCCGGTGGCGCCGTCGTCACGCCCACCGCCGTGATCGACGGCGGCAGCGTCGTCATCGAGGGCGAGCGGGTCGCGGCGATCGTGCCGCACGCATTTCCTGCCCGCACGGATGGCGCGGATGCGGTGATCGACGTTACCGGGCGGTTGGTGCTGCCGGGGATCATTTGCCTGCACAACGACGGCCTCGAACGCGCGCTCAATCCGCGCCCGAACGCCGAATTCCCGCGCGAGTTCGCGCTCCTGATGTACGACCGCGCGCTGGCGAGCGCCGGCGTGACGACGCAGTTCCACGCCGTCTCATTCCTCACGCTCGCGGCGAAGCAGCGGAGCATCGAGGGCGCGGTCGGCATGAGCCACGATATCCACGCCTTCGCGGCGTCCGGCCACGGCAGCCTCGATCACTACGTCCTCTTCCGCTGCGATGTGCGGCAGCCCGCATCGCTCGACACGATCCTCGCGTGCATCGACGACGCGCCCGTCCGCCTTGTGTCAATGAACGATCATGTGCCCGGTCAGGGGCAGTACCGAAACATCGGCAAGTACCTCGAACAGATCAAGCCGTACCTGCCGTCCACGATGCCAACGGACGACGCGGGCATGGCGGCGTGGCTCCGCGAGCGCGAGCGGTTCAAGTGGGACACCGAGCACACCGTCGAGATCACGTATAACCGGCTCGCCCTCGAAGCGCGGCAGCGCGGCTTCTCGCTTGTCTCGCACGACGACGACAGCGCGGAGAAGGTCGAGGTGATGCACCGCCTCGGCTGCCGGATGGCGGAGTTCCCCGTCGCGCTCGAAGCGGCGGAGCGTGCCCGCGCCCTCGGGATGCACGTCTCGGTCGGCGCGCCGAACGTCGTGCGCGGCGGCTCGCTCACGGGCAACGTCAGCGCGCTGGAACTTGCCTCGCGCGGCCTGGTGGACATCCTGATCGCGGACTATCACGCGCCGTCGATGCTCCACGCGGCCCTGCTGCTCGCGCGGTCCGGCATCGCGACGCTCCCGGAGGCCGTCGCGATGATCTCCACCAATGCCGCCGCTGCCGCCAACCTGCACGACCGTGGCGCGCTCGTCGCAGGCCATCGCGCGGATGTGATCGTCGTCGAAACGGTCGGGAGCGTGCCCGTGGTCGCGCAGCATATCGTCGCGGGCGAGACACAGTTTCAGGCATTCAACCGGGGCCATCGCACGGTCGGGCAAGTCGCGATCACCGCGTAGCATGAATCGCAACGGAACGCACATGCCCCGTCATTATCGGCACATATTCCTTGACGCTGCCCGGTTTCCCGCATAGCCTGTACGTTCTAGCAGGAGAGGAGAGATGGGTGCATGACCAACGAATCACAGGAGCAGAACGAAACGCGCGTCGCCGCATCTCCCACGCAAAGCCGGACTATGGGCGGCACGACGCGCGCGGAGACGCAGCCATGCCCACGGTGCGGCCATTCGATGCCCGCGCTTAAGGGTGGCTCGGCGTCGATCTGCCCGAACTGCGGGTTCAAGGATTCGTGTTGCTATTAAGCGAGGATTTGCGCGGTTGGGGTGATTTCCCCGGTGACAGGCTGAAGCGCGCCACCACCCGGTTTCTCTCGTGAACTACGTGCGTCCTCATTGTCGCGCTTACGTCGCGTCATCCGATGCATCGGGGATGTTCGTTTCGCTGTTCGCGGGTTGATCCTGCGTCTTCGGCTGCCACGAGCGGCGCAGCAGTACGACGGTCGGCTCATCCGTCTCGGTGACGAACGCGACGCGCTGGCCCAATTTCACTTCCAGCGCGGGGCGGCTCGCCGCGAGCGCATCCCGCGATGACGCGGCGAGCACGACGCGCCCCGCACCAATCGCGACGAAGCGTTCGCCGCCCTCGCCCTCCGGCAGCGGCCACGAGAAGGGGCTTGCGGCGCGCGGCAGCACTTCCTTCCCCTCGTACACCGTGAGGTCATCGTCTGCCGTCAGCGCGGCGATGGCGTCGTCCGGGTCCTCGACGGTGTAGACGGCGTGGACCCACTGCGGCTTGTCCTCGTCTTCGAGCGCCTTCTCGATCGCGGCGGCGCGGCGGATGAGTACGGGGAAAGTTGCGCGCAGCGTCGCGGTGTCGGGCGAGTCCCCAACCGCCTCACGAACGGCGGCGATTACCTTCTCGCCCGCGTCCGGTGGCACGGCAACGCCGGACGCGGAGATGCGCCCGACGCCATCCAGCATGTACGAGAAGGTGTAGATGACCCAGCCGACACCGAACTCGTCCTTGAACTCCAACTCCGGCGAGAGGAGGATGTCGCGCTCCTGACCGCCGAGGAGGTCCTTCACGCGCAGCCGTTCGCCCGCCGTGTAGTCGGTCACTTCGAACAGTGCAGGGGCGCTCTCGGCGTACGCAGCGGCGGCGCGGCGACCCATCGGGCCGATGCGGTCGGCGCGATCCTGCGCGAAGAGTTGCGCCGGGGTGCGGTCGTGGAAGCGTGGCATCGGGTGCGCGCGGAGGAACCAGTCCACGAACCGCGCGACGGTTAGTTGATCCTTCGTCGTGAACAATGCCTGCATCGAACCCGGCCAACTGTCGCCATCGGTGAACGACTCCCACGCGCCGGGGAGCACGTCGCTGAAGCGCGGCGCGAGCAGGAAGACGGCCATGTCCTCGCCGATGGTCTTCTCAACGTCCCATGGGACGGACGCCGCCTCCTGCGGGTGCAGGATCGGGCAGGGGCAGAACTTCACCTTGCGCCCGCTGCCATTGGGGCAGAGCATGTTGCGCCCCGCGCGGCGGCACGATGCCGCCATCTCCGGCGTGAACTCAAGCGCCGTGACATCCACTGTTTCTGTCGCCAACCCGTTCCTCCTACCCATCGATTCGCCGCCCGATTGCGCGGCCCGTAAGGATAGGATGGGCGTCCGTGCCTGTCAAATGAGCGATCTTCGTCTCTCCGTCAACGGGCGACATTCCCGCCTTCGAACTGGTTCGCGTACTCGACCGCCTCTTCCTGCGTCTCGAAGAGCGTCGTCCAGTCGTAGAAGGGGTTGGAGAGGCGGTACCCCAGCCCGCGCGGCGAGGGCATGATCCGGTACGGGATGCCATTGACGGTGAAGGCGTTCGCCGTCGCCTCATCCCGCAGGGGGGACAGTTCCTGGCGATGCCCGTTGGGGCTGGCGGTGCTCATCTCCCCTCCCCCTACATCAGCCCCTTGTACGCGCCGCCGTCGATCTGGGTGCTTGTGCCGGTGATCCACTCGGCACGCGCGGAGGCGAGGTAGACGACGAAACTGCCGAGGTCGTCCGGCTGGCCGATCCGGCCCATCGGCACGGCCTTCCCGCCGCGCTCCAGCACTTCATCGATGCTGATGCCCTCGCGTTCCGCCGTTGAACGGGAGGTCGTGCGGACGCGGTCGGTGAGGATCGTGCCGGGCAGGACGTTGTTGAAGGTGATGCCGTCCTTGCCGAACTGCTGCGAGAGGGTCTTCGTCAGCCCAATGACGGCGGCGCGGATGCTGTTTGAGATGATGAGATTCTCAATCGGCTGCTTGACGGAGAGCGAGACGATGTTGATGACGCGCCCGCCGCCACGCCCCTGCATGATCGGGACGGCCATGCGGATCAGCCGCACCGCGCTCATAAAGTTCTGCTCGAACCCCGCCTCCCATTGCGCGTCCGAGAACTCCATGAAGAAGCCGGGGGGTGGCCCGCCCGCGTTGTTGACGAGGATGTCCAGCCCGCCAAATTCGCGCTGCGCCGTCTCGATCAGTTGGTTGCAGTCCGCCTCTTTGGACAAATCCGCCCCGATGGTGACGACCTTGACGCCGTGCGCCTTCATGATTTCGTCCGCCGTCTGTTGCAGCATCTCCTCGCCGCGCGCGCAGATGACGAGGTTCGCACCCTCCGCCGCCAGCCCCACTGCCGAGGATTTCCCAAGTCCCTTGCTCGCCGCACAGACGACCGCAACCTTGCCCTTCAACCCCATGTCCATCGCCAAGACTCCTTTCGGGAGTGATTGAGTAGCGAGTAACGAGTGCTAAATGCTGAGATTCTGAGTGCTGAGCATGAGGGATAAACCCCTCGCCCCTCGCCCCTCGCCCCTCGTTACTCGTTACTCATGAAAGCCGTACTGCCGTACCTTCTCCATCCGGTGTTGGGCGACGATGCGCCGGAGCGTGCCGGTTTTCGACCGCATGACGAGCGATTCCGTCGTGGCGTATCCGGCGTTGTAGTGGACGCCGCGCACGAGTTCGCCATCGGTGATGCCGGTGCAGGCAAAGAAGGTGTTCTCCCCCTTCGCGAGGTCGTTGATCGACAGGACGGTCGATACGTCCAGCCCTTTCTCCTTCGCGTTCGCCGCGTCGTCCGTCTTCGGGCGGGGCCAGAGTTTCGCCTGCAAGTTGCCGCCGAGGCACTTGAGCGCGCACGCGGTGATCACCGTCTCCGGCGCCCCCCCCGTGCCGAGATAGAGATCGACGCCGGTTTCCGGCAGGCAGGTCATGATGCAGCCCGCGACATCGCCATCGGAGATGAACTTGATCCGCGCGCCCGTCGCCCGGATCTCCTTCACCAGATCGGCGTGGCGCGGGCGATCGAGGATGCAGACGGTCACATCCGCAATCTGCATCCTCTTCGCCTTCGCGACGTTGGCGATGTTTGTCGCAACGGGCGCGTTGATGTCAACGACGCCTGCCGCCTCACGCCCGGTCGCGATCTTGTTCATGTAGAAGATGCCGTGCGAATCGTAGAGCGTGCCCGCATCGGAGAGGCCGATCACGGCGACGGCATTCGGCATCCCCTTGCTCGTCAGCGTCGTGCCGTCGATTGGATCGACCGCGATCTCCACCTTCGGCGTGCCGGGGGCGCGCGTGCCGACGCGCTCGCCGATGAAGAGCATCGGCGCTTCGTCCTTCTCGCCCTCGCCGATCACGACGACGCCGTCCATCGCGACGGAGTCAATCGCGGCGCGCATCGCATCGACCGCCGCACCGTCCGCGCCGATCTTGTCGCCCTTGCCCACCCAGCGGGACGCCGCGAGCGCCGCCGCCTCCGTGACGCGGACAAGCTCCATCGCGAGGTTGCGATCGACGTTCATGTACTGCTGCTGCACCACCCGCTCCTCCTGTCCGCACATCG
>JBBSII010000148.1:0-8645 GCA_038232175.1 Thermomicrobiales bacterium | reverse complement strand
TCACCCTCTCGGTGATCGGCGCGGTCGTCGGCGAGTTCGTCTCGGCGCGGCAGGGGCTCGGCTACCTGCTCAAGCAGGCGGAGTTCCTCTACGACACGCCGCTCAAGTTCGTCGCGCTCTTCTGCCTGATGGCGATCTCCGCGCTCGGCCACGTCATCGTCGCGTCCCTGGAACGTTTGCTGCTCTCGTGGGAGGACTGAATCATGCGCCGTCGTCTGTTTCTCGTCACCGCCGCCAACGCGTCGCTCGGCGCCCTACTCGCCGCCTGCGGTGGATCGAGCACGAATGCCACACCCAATGCCACCGCACCTGTGGCCACAACGGGGCCGGTCGGAACCGCCGCTCCGCCTGCCACCGCCGCACCCGCCGCCAGTGGTGTGACTGGCGCGGCGAGCACGACCACCGCCCCGTCGGCCGTCTCCGGCAAGACGCTGACGGCCGTCAAGGTCGCCTTCAGCTACATCCCGAACGTGCAGTTCGCCCAATTTTACATGGCGGACGCCAAAGGCCGGTTCGCCGCCGAGGGTCTCAAGACGCAGTTCGAGTATGGCTCCTCGTCCGACCTGATGCAACTGACGGCGCGCGGTGAGCGCGATTTCCTCAACGCCAGCGGCGATGAGGTCGCCCTCGCGCGGGCGCAGGGGGTACCCGTCGTCTATGTTGCCGCCGTCTACCAGCAGTACCCGATTGCCGTCTTCGCCCCGAAGGGCAAGGGGCTGACCGATGCGCAATCGCTCACGAAGTTGAAGGTCGGCATCCCCAGCAGGAACGGTGCGAACTACATCGGCCTGAAGGCGATCCTCTTCGCGAACAAGATCGACGAGGCGAAGGTGAACCTGCAGGAGGTCGGCTTCTCGCAGGCGCAGTCGATCGCGCAGGGGAAGGTGGACGCCGGGGTCGGGTACGTGAACAACGATGTGGTCCAACTAAAGGCGCAGGGCGTGGACGTGGACGTGCTGCGCGTCTCGGACGTCTACAACCTCCCCTCCGCCGGGATCGTGACGAGCGAGAAGATGCTCGCGGAGCATCCCGATACGGTCCGCGCCTTCCTGCGCGCCCTGATCGCGGGGATGCGCGACACACAGGCGGACCCGAAGGGCGCTTTTGCGGAGGTGCTGAAGCTCGTCCCCGAGGCGGCGAAGATGGCGGACGTGCAGCAGCAGGTGCTCGCCGCGACGATCGATCTCTCGGGCGATCCTGCGAAGTACGGGCAAATCGACTCGGCGGCGTGGACCCGCATGACGACCTTCATGAAGGAGACTGCCCTCGTCAAAGGCGACCCGAAACCGGAGGAGATGTTCAGCACGAAGTACCTGGGGTGAGGTCAGGGCGTATTCGAAGTCGCCATGCCGGGGGTTAGGATCCCCCGTAAGCCAATCGTCACTTCCACCGCGTATACTCCTCAGAGGAGTAATGCGCGAGGGAGCGTGTGATGATAATGGACAAGCAACGGGTGGGATGGATCGGGTTCGGGGCGGGCGTTGTGGCCACCGCGCTGATGGGCTGCGTGATGCTCATTGTCCGCATGGCGGCAGGCGTCCCGACGTACCCGGAGTTGATCGCCAATGTCCTGAGCGCGAATGTGCCCATCGCGCTCTTCAATTTCTCCACCGGCACGCTCGGTGAACAGACGAAGCCAGTCCTCTTTTCCGTCATCACGGCGGGCATGGTCGCGGTGGGCGGGCTGCTCGGCATGGGGTACGCACGCCGCCAGAGTCAAACCCGCGCCTTCCTGCGGGACGCGCTCTTTCCCGCCGTCCGGCTCGGCGCCATCGTCTGGCTCATTATCATGCTCGTCATGTCGCCCCTCTTCGGCGCGGGGTTGCTGGGGCGCTATCTCACCGGTGGGCCAACGCGGTACATGCTCACCGGCTTGCTCCTCTGCGGCATCTATGCTGTCACGCTCGCGGGGATGACCGTCACGCTCCGCCGCGCCTTCGCATCCGCAGAGCCGCGCGAGCGGGAGGTTGATGAGCGACGCCGCGCGCTGCTCCACAATGTCGCCATCGGCGCGACGCTGGTCTCGCTCGGCGGGCTGATCGTCCAGGTGCGCCGGTTCGCGTTCCCCACGCACCCCGGCGCGGAGACGCCAGACGCGGGGCCAACCATCGCGCAGGAGCAGGCACGGACCATCGCGGCGACGGCGCGGGCGGGCGCGGGCGGGACGACGGACCCGGCATTCGCGGCGGTCGCGGCGCGCCTCCCGGTGGAAGTGACGGACGTGGACAATTTCTACGTCATCTCGAAGAACTTTTCGGACCCGGTCGTCAATGTGGATCGCTGGAAGATCGAGATCGACGGCCTCGTCGAACGCCCCTTCACCCTGACGTACGCGGACCTCCTCGCGATGCCGAATGTCACGTTCCTGCGCACGATGGAGTGCATCAGCAATGAGGTCGGGGGGCACCTGATCAGCAACGGGCAATGGACGGGCGTGCCGCTCCGCGCCGTGCTCGACCGCGCGGGCGTGAAGCCGGGCGTGCTCAAGGTGCAATTCGCCGCATACGACGGCTACAGCACGGCGATCCCGCTGACCGAGGCGATGGAGGAGCAGACGATCCTCGCGTATCAACTCAACGGCGCGCCCCTCCCCCAGCGCCACGGCTTCCCCGCGCGGCTCATCTTCCCCGCCCACTACGGCATGAAGAACCCGAAATGGATCACGGGCATCCACCTGACCACCGACGACTACCTCGGCTACTGGGAGCGGCAAGGGTGGACGGACACCGCCATCGTCCAGACGATGGCGCGCATCGACACGCCGACGCGCAAGGAGACGCTGACGGTCGGCGTGGAGACCGTGATCGCAGGGATCGCCTATGCAGGCAACCGAAGTATCCGCACCGTCGAGGTGAGCACGGATGACGGCGAATCGTGGCGCGCCGCCACGCTCCAGTCGCCGCTCGGGCCGCTGACGTGGGCCTTCTGGGCGTACCGCTGGACGCCGCCGAAGGCCGGAGAGTTCAAGGTGATGGCGCGCGCGACGGACGGTGTCGGCACATTGCAAACCGCCGAGACGCGCTCGCCCATTCCCCTCGGTGCGACCGGCTATCACCGCGTGCCGATGACTGCCCGCTAACACGCGCGCATCACACGGAAACCCTTGCCATGCGACGAAAAGATGCGTACTCTACATGGCACACGGGGGCTGATGGTCCCCGCGTGCGTAATATGTTGCATGCCAAAACATCTCTCAGTTACTTGTCGGAAACGATGCCGGGGGCGCGGGACTCGGTGCGGGGATGGTGGTTCAAGCGGGGATGGTATGCTCTTTCCGACACTGACCTTCGCGGTCTTTTTCGTCGTGATCTACCCGATCTACTGGTTCCTGCGGGAGCGCGGTCAGGCGTGGAAGCCCTTCATCCTCGCGGCGAGTTATCTCTTCTACGGCTTCTGGGATTGGCGCTTCGTCTCGCTGATCATCGCGTCCACCGTCGTCAATCAGTGGCTGGCGATCTGGATTGCCGCGCCCGGATACCGCCTCAGGCGGGTGTTGCTGGTGCTTGCCCTCATCTTCAATCTCGGGCTGCTCGGCGTCTTTAAATACTACGGCTTTTTCACCGATTCGTTCAATTCGCTCCTGCGCACGCTCGGGTTGGGCACGCGCCTGCCGATCTTCGAGATCATCGTGCCGGTCGGCATCTCCTTCTTCACCTTCCAGGCGATCTCGTACGTGGTGGACATCTACAAAGGAAAGTTGAGGCCCGCGCCCGCGCTCGACTTCGCCGTCTATCTCGCGTTCTTCCCGCATCTCGTCGCCGGGCCGATCGTGCGGGCGGCGGAATTCCTGCCCCAACTCCGGCACCCGCAATCGGTGGACCGCCGCGCCGCCAGCCGCGCGGTCATGCTGATCGCGGTCGGGCTGTTCAAGAAGGTGGTCATCGCCAGCAACCTCTCGACGATCATCGTCGATCCGGTCTTCGGTCTGCCGGGGCAGCATTCCGCGCCGGAGATTCTGCTGGCGATCTACGGCTACGCGATCCAGATTTACGCCGACTTCAGCGGCTACACCGACATGGCAATCGGCATCGCCCTGCTGCTCGGGATCACCTTCCCGCAGAACTTCGACCGCCCCTACGCCGCGACCTCGCTCCAGGACTTCTGGCGGCGGTGGCACATGACGCTCTCCCGCTGGCTGCGTGACTACCTCTACATCTCCCTCGGCGGCAGTCGGCGCGGCAGGCTCCTGACGTACCGCAACCTGCTCCTGACGATGACGCTCGGCGGCCTCTGGCACGGCGCGTCGCTCACCTTCATCGCGTGGGGCATCTTTCACGGGCTGGGGCTTGGCGTGGAGCGGCTGCTCGGGGAGCGGCGGGCGGCGCGCGGTGCGGGGGGGGCGGCGACGGTGATCCCCGGCCACCCGTGGTTGAGCCGCCTGCTGACGTTCCATCTCGTCTGCATTGGCTGGGTGCTCTTCCGCGCGGACAGCCTCGGCAGCGCGGCGCAGATGCTCTGGCGGTCGGTGACCGCGTGGGGGCCTGCGCCGCTCGCGAGCGTCAATCTCGCCCTTGTTATCGCCGCCGCGCTCGCAATGCAGTATATTCCGGTGAGACTGAGCCGCCGCGTCGAGGGCGCCCTGGCCGAGCCGCCGCTGATGGTGCAGGGGGGCGCGCTGGGGGTCTGTATCGCGCTCATCTTCGCGCTTGGCCCGAAGGGTGTCGCGCCATTCATCTACTATCAGTTCTGACCGAGCACGCCAACGAGGGGTTTTGTCGCCATGGCCCGTGTGACGCGCGGTAATCCAATCGACGAGCACCACCCCGTCGTGGACACAGGCCCAATCGCGCCCGCCATCGACGATGCGGAGATGCGCCGTGCCCCTGCGCAACCGACGAAGCGGAAGCAGAATGCCATGTGGCGCGTGCGCTTTGGGGACGATCCGTGGCGCGTCTTCGGCGGCATGATGATCTGCCTCGCCTTCGCGCTCCTGCTCAACACGAAGGCGTTCGTCAAAGTCGCGGAGGACGAGCCGGATGGGGCGGGGCGCACCGTCCTGCTCGCATCCGCGCATGGCCTCGACGCGGTCGCGAGCGCGGCGCGGCTGGACCGCGTCAATGTCTGGGCGGATAGGGCGCTGCACCGGAAGGACGAAGCGCCCCGGTTCGACACGGCCCCGACGACCACGACAATCGGTGGCGGCGCACCCGTCGCCGCGCCAACCGCCGCCCCCACCGCGCAAGACCCGACAGCGCAGGACGGTTCGGCAAGCGCATCGGGCGTCTCCGCGACGCCCCTGCCGACGCCGGCCGCGCCGACGGGGCCGAAGCCATTCGGCGGGCCATCCCGCGCCGTGACGACCGGGAATCCCTTGCGGGTCTACGTCGCGGGGGATTCCTTCGTCGATTGGGTCGGGTACGACATGGACGACTACGCGAAGAAGGACGGCCTGATGACCACGCGCACTGAAGCGAAAATCTCCTCCGGCCTGACCTCGCCCGTCTACTTCGACTGGCCGAACCGGCTGATGCAGGCGATGGCGGCGGCGTCCCCGCCCGAGGCGGTCGTCTGGTTCTCCGGCGCGAACGACTACAACGACATGCGCGGCGATGGCGGCTACCTCACGCGCGGCACGCCGGGGTGGATGGCGGAGTATCGCAAGCGGGTCGACGCGATGATGGATAGTGTGGGTCGTCGTGGCGGACAACTCTACTGGGTCGGCCAGCCGGTCATGCGCGACCGGTCGCGCTCGAAACTCGCGGCGGACATCAACACCGTCGTCGCGGCGGAGGCGACATTGCGGCCCTGGGTGCACTACATCGACATCTGGTCCCTGTTCACGGACGCCAACGGCGACTACGCCGCGTACCTGCCGGATGCCAGTGGTGAGGCCATCCGCGTGCGACAGGAGGAGGGTATCCACCTGACACGCACCGCGACGACCTGGGTCTCCGAGCGCGTCTACGCGGCAATTCAGCGCGATTGGCAGTTTACGCCGGGGTAGGAGCGTCTGGCAGCAAACGCTTGATGCAGAAAAACGAACCGCCGCCCCGAGGAGGAGCGGCGGTTCGGCGTCGTGAAGACTTAGACGTCTTTGTTGAGCGTGAGCAAGAACTCCTCGTTCGTGTCGGTCTTGACTATCCGGCTAAGCATCAGTTCGATGCCCTCGGAGCCGCCGAGCATGGAGACCATGCGGCGCATCGTCCAGACCTGCCGGAGCGTGTTGGAGGAGAGGAGCAATTCCTCGCGCCGGGTGCCGCTGCGCTGCACGTCGATGGAGGGGTAGATGCGCCGCTCGGCGAGCTTGCGGTCCAGGTGCAACTCCATGTTGCCGGTGCCTTTGAATTCCTCGTAGATGACATCGTCCATGCGGGAGCCGGTGTCGATCAGGCAGGTCGCGACGATTGTCAGGCTGCCGCCGCCCTCGATATTGCGCGCCGCACCGAAGAATCGTTTCGGTGGGTAGAGCGCGACCGGGTCGATACCACCGGAAAGCGTGCGCCCGGATGGCGGTACTGCGAGGTTGTATGCGCGGGCGAGGCGGGTGATCGAGTCCAGCAGGATGACCACATCGCGGCCCCCCTCGACGAGCCGCTTGGCCCGCTCCAGCGCCATCTCCGCAACTTTCGCGTGATCCTCCACCGGCTCATCGAAGGTGCTGGAGACGACCTCACCATCGACGGAGCGGCGCATGTCCGTCACTTCCTCCGGCCGCTCGCCGATGAGGCAGACCATCAGGTGAACGTCCGGATGGTTCGTCGTGATGCCGTTCGCGATCTGCTTCAAGAGCATCGTCTTCCCGGCCTTCGGCGGCGAGACGAGCAACCCGCGCTGCCCACGGCCAACCGGCGCGACGAGGTCCACGAGCCGCGTCGAGAGCACATCCGGGCGCGTCTCCAACTGGAGCAACTCCATCGGGAAGATCGGCGTGAGCGAGTCGAAGTGCGGGCGGTTGCGCGCCTCATCCGGGCTGACGCCATTGATCGCCTCGACGCGCAGGAGGCTGAAGAATTTCTCGCTCTCCTTCGGCGGGCGCACCTGCCCGGAGACGTAATCGCCCGTGCGCAGGCTGAACTTGCGGATCTGCGACTGCGAGACGTAGACATCCTCCGGTCCCGGCAGGAACCGCTCCTGCCGCAGGAAGCCGTAGCCATCCTCCACGACATCGAGCACACCGGAGCCGAAGATATTGCCCTGCTGCTCCGTCTGCGTCTGTAGGAGGCGATAAATGAGGTCCTGCCGCCGGAGCCGCGTCGGATTCGCGAGGCCCCACTCATTCGCCATCTCCAGTAATTCTTCCTGGCTCTTGGCGTCGAAGTCGGCGACGGTCAGGTCGTTCACATTCGGCGGCGTCAGGTTCTCGACGTACGCCGTGACGCGCGGTGGGTCGTTCTGCGACCGGGACGAGATGCCGTTAATGTTCGCGTAATCCCGCACGGGGGAACGATAGTCGCCGCCGCCACGGCGCTCGTTGCCACGATCGACACGCGATGACATGTTCCGGCTGCCCGACGATTGCTGGTTCTGACGCCCCTGCATGCCGCCCCGATCCGGGCGCATGTTCTGCCCTTGCCCTTGCCGCTGGTCGTCGCGCGGCGGTCGACTATACGACTGCCCATTCTGCGGGCGCGGTTGGCGCTCCTCGCGCGGCGGTCGGCTGTACGGCTGCGGCTGCTGCCGGGCGGACACTTCCCGCGCCGGGGCGAGGGAGGCGGGCGGCTCCGGCATCTCCGGCGGCTCGGTGGTCGTCATCAGGCCCGCGTTCCCGAACATCGCGCGGTCGGAGACCACATGCGCCGGGGCTTCCGTCGTTGCGCCATTCGCGCCACTTGCACCGTTTGCGCTCGTCGCGGCGGGCGCATCCGGCAATTGCGCCTGGAGCGGCGCGCTCTGCTCGGGCCGGTCATCGATTGAGGCGGAGTCGGTCGGCGCGGGTGCAGCGGCAGTGGCAGCGACGGTCGCGCGGGTGCGGCGGCGCGGCGCGGGCGCGGCGTCGGCGGCATCCGTCACCAATGGCGTGGCGCTGGCGGCTTCCTGCGTTTTTGTGGTGCGCGTGCGACGGCGGGGGGTGGGGGCTTCGGTGAACGAGGTAGCGGCATCCGCCGTTTCCGTTCGCTCGTCGACCGTGGCGGTTCCTTGCACTTGCGTGTCGTCATTCATGAGTTGTTGCTTTGTCCTTTGCTTGGGGTGAATCTCTCAGATGCAGCGCGCACCGGCGCGCCACAGCGAACGAAAACGAAGACCCCGGTGATTGCCAACGTTGGCATCAGATAGTGCGGCACGCGGGTGATGGGCGTCGATCATCACCTCGACCACACTTCACACGGGGGACGGAGGAGCGGCACGCCACTGTTCGCGGTGCCACCCGTGGCACAGGCATTGTTCCGGTCACGTTCCATCAAACGCGGACCTCAAACGATCAATGCAGGGGAGACAGTGTGCAGCGGCCGATGGGCGCTGCCATGATGCGGGGTGATCCCACACCTCTATGCTGTGCATTTTAGCATACCTGTCAAGCGATTGCCAACCACGGCATGGGCGGTCGATCGTTCGATAGTCCGTAGTGAACCGTGGATAGCATGGGCGCTCACCGAGTGTAACGCAATTCCGCCCGGAAAGATTCCGACGAAATAGGGCCTGTCGCACCACGAAGCGCTGAGGACTGAGGACTGAGTGAGATGCGTTTCCACTCAGTCCTCAGTCCT
>JBBSII010000147.1:0-8652 GCA_038232175.1 Thermomicrobiales bacterium | reverse complement strand
GTAGAAATCGTACCATTCGATCATCGTACCGACCGACGACGCGCCGATCACCGAAAAGATCTTCCGCTGGCTGAGGGTTTCTCCCCCGCCCGCGTGCTCTGCCGTTACTTCCATGCGTTCCTCCCTAATGCCACCCACCACTCTGGAATACGTACCGAGCGACTGGTACAAGAAAGCTGCATCCTCTTTCTGGCTGCCCCCTTTTCCTCCCCGGTATATGCGGAACGCCGCCGCATGTACCAAAAGACCACAGGACACATCATCGCGCCTATGCGGATACCTATTTACCGTAGGTTGAAGTATAGCATACGCAAGCAAGAGAGAACGTACAGCCGTGCAGATGTCAATCGTGCACCGCGTGGCAAGAAAAACGAGTGGGTGGGCCGGACACCTGCATCGCATCCGCGCCATGGTGTAGTACGCTGATGGCCGCATGGTTGTTGCCGCAATGAAGAGGAGTCCCGCATGGCTGATTCTGCATCCTACGTCTCTGCGCGTCGGATCGGTGACGCAACGGTCACGATCATCAACGATGGGTCGTTGCCCATCCCGATCGCGTCGGTCTTCCCCACCCCGGAGGCGGACTGGATCCGCGCGCACGGCGAGGCGGACGCGCGGGATCGTCTCCTGAGCGATCAAGCGGTCATCCATGTGCGGATCGGGGACGCCTCGGTCCTCATCGACCCCGCGTACGACGATCCGGGATCGGCATGGGATCGCGCGTTCGCAACCAAGTGGCCCGGCGTGACCCGGACGCCGGGCATGGCAGCGGGGTTGGCAAGCATCGGCGTCCGGCCTGAGGAGATCACGCACATCCTCATCACCCACGCGCACGACGACCACTTTGCCGGTGTCGTTGCGGAGCGCGGCGGCGAGAACGCGATCCGCTTTCCGAATGGCCGCCATGTGATCGGTCGCGCCGATTGGGAAGGCAACCCCCGCCGGGATCGACCGGAGCATGATCTCGCGGCACGCCTCGGCGCGGTCGCGAAGCGCGGCCTGCTCGACCTCGTCGAAGGGGAGCGGGAGATTGTGCCCGGTGTGACGATGATTCACGCACCCGGTGAGACGAAGGGGCATTCGATTGTCCGAATCGAATCACGGGGCGAGCGGTTCTACGCGCTCGGCGATCTCTTCCATCACGCATCCGAGATCGATCATCTCGACTGGGCATCGCCGTGGGTCGATCTGCCCGCGATGCGCGCCTCGCGCGAACGGGTTCTCGCGGAAGCGGCGCCGAGCGGAGCGATCATCGTCTTCACGCACGAGCGCTTCCCTTCCTGGGGCCGCATCGTGCCAACCGAGGGGGGCCATCGCTGGGAGCGTGGATGATAGGGAATGAATCCACTTGGACCCCTTCCCCTGCCGAGAAATGGCAGGGGGAGGGGGCGGTGATGGAATTTCTCGCTCACAGCGCGGCGGAGAGCGGCGGGATCAGTTGCTTCTTGCGCGAGACGACGCCGGGCAGGTGCAGGTATCCGTCCGCCGCCTGCACGCCGAAGGCGCGCTCGACAATTGGGCGGCTGTCCGGGTCAAAGAGCAGGTCGGTCGATTCACCGATGATGTCGGTCATCATCAGGACGTAGACATCCAACTTCTGCCGGGCTTTCGCCGTCGCGAGTTCGGCGCGCAACTCGTCGTAGCGGCCCCGCACGGCGTCGAGCGAGAGCACGTCCACCTGCGCGACGCCAACCGCCTTGCCGTTGAACTGGTACGGCTTGTAATCGTTGCCAACGAGTTCATCCACCGTGCGCGCCGCGATGTCGGAGCGCGCCGCGAACATCTCCTGCGCCAGTGCGTCGGTGTCGATCCCCGTCCGCTCCGCGAGCGTGGCGAGGGCGCGGCGGTCACGGGGAGTCGTCGTCGGGGAGCGGAGGAGGAGCGTGTCGGAGATGATCGCGCTCAGGAGCAGCCCCGCCGTCGTCGCGTCGAGCGTGACGCGCTCTGGGTGGGGAAGGTGATACCAGCGCGCGGGGTCGAGGTACATCTCCGCGATCAGCGTCGCCGTCGCGCCGACGGGATCGGCGAGGTAGAAGATCGGCGACCCCGTGTTCACGTCGCCGATGTTGTGGTGATCGACGATTTCCACGACCTCCGCCGTGTCCAGCCCATCGACGGATTGGGCGCGCTGGCTGTGGTCCACCAGCACGATCCGGCGGCGCTGTCGGCGCAAGAAGTCCGTGCGCGTCGCGAGGCCGACGACGCGGTCATCCTCATCGATCACGACAAGGCTGCGCCCCTTCGCCTCGATCAGCAGCCGTTGCGCGTCCTCAATCAGCACGTCGGCACCGATGGTCGCGACATCCGTCCGCATCAGCGCGCCGACCGCTGTCGCGAGGTCGTGCCGCTCCCCCAGTCGCAGTTCGTCCAGATAGCGGTCGGCGATTTCATCGACCGTGACAACGCCGCCCAGATGGTACCCCGCGTCGATGACGGGCACCGTGCGGATGTGATGATCGCGCATCAATGCGGCGACATCCTCAAGCGTCGCGGTGTCGGGGACGGAGCGCACATCCGTCGTCATCACATCGCGCACGCGCGGGAGCACATCGCGCAGCGTCAGGGGGGAGAGCTCGCGGAACCGCGCGAGCACCGCCCGCGTCTCGGGGTTCAGCGGGCCGAGCGCCGCCGGGATATAGAGGGTCGTGCCGTCCGCCTGCGACTGCTTGAGCGCGGCGTAGGTGATCGCGGCAATCGTGCAGTCCGTGTCCGGATTCCGATGCCCGATCACCCAGATCGCGTTCACATCCGGCTGGCGTGGCGTTGCAGACAGGTGCGTCTCCCTCCATGCGTCACGCGACATCATCGCCCAGAGTATAACCCACCGGTGAGCAGCAATAGCCACGCTCATCGTCGCGAGAGGAACCCGACGCGCCATATCCCGATGAGATCACGGTGGTGTAGGCTTCAGCCTGCATTCTCTCCGGGTTGGGGACGCAGGCTGAAGCCTACGCCACTGTTGTGCGGACGACGACAAGCTTATCCGCGCCGGACTCTGCGCCCCAGACCTCACCGGGGCGGCCGAGCAACTGACGGACGTACCCCTGCGCACTCGGCAGCGGGAAGGCGTCGAACGCCTCCCGTTCCGGGTCGAACCGGACAATCGCGTTCCCGCCGAAGTCCGTCAGCCAGACGATGCCGCGCTCATCGACATAGACCGCGTAGGCGAGGGGCTGCGCGCCCGGCAGTTTCCACTCGCGCCACTGATTCGTGGCCGGGTCGTACCGCGCGACTTGCCCCGCTGTCCACTCGCTCACCCAGAGACGTCCTCGCCCATCATTCCAGACCCGACGCGCGCCTTGCTGCCGCGTCGGTGGCTCCAGCACGGTCGCGACGCCGGTCTGCGGGTCGATCCGACCGAGATAATTGCCCGCCAGCGAGACGTAATAGACTGCACCGTCCGGGGTGGTGGTGATGCCGTACGGGCCAGCGCCGCGCGGCGCGTCGAAGACGGTCATCGCGCCCGTTTGCGGGTTCAGCCGACCATAGGTGCCGTTCTGGCCAGTGAACCAGAGCGTACCGCGCGCGTCGAACACGGCGGTGTTCAGGTTCGCGTTCGGTCGCCCGGCGGGGAGGGGGAAGCGGCGAACCTCACTCGTCACGGGATCGACGCGCAGGATCGCGTTCAGGCCACCATCCGTTACCCACGCCGCCCCGTCCGGCCCAACAATGACGCCGTGCGGCGCGGAACCGGGGCCGAGTTTGATCTGTCGGGTCGCGCCGGTCGCGGGGTCCAGTCTCCCGAGTTCGCCGCTCCGTTGCGCGGTGTACCAGACCGTCCCGTCCGGCGCGGGCGCGACATCATGCGGGCCGGACCCGGCGGGCACCGCGTATTCCTGCACGGTCGGCGTCGTGATAGGCGCGGGCGCAGCGGGGACGGGTGATGCGGCGAGCGGATCCCTCGGTGTTGCCGGGGCCGTGCCGATCACGCGAGACGGCTGCTCGGTAACATGGAAGGTGACGGCGGTCGCAGTCGGCGCGACATTCGATCCCTGCGTCGAAGCAAGGGTCGCTGTCGCCGCGCCGCCACACGCCACGAGGGCCACAGTGGCGGCAATCATGAGAAGGAATGTCGGCAATCGCTTTGTCGTCATGGCAATCGTCCTCCGGTGCACACATCGTTCGTCTTCATCATCGATTGCAATGCGCGTTCCGATAAGGGCAGGCAAGCAAAAACCCGACCGCTTGTGGTCGGGTCTTGTTGCCGTGCAGGGTGCACAGGCTCGTCTATAGTAAAACCGTGAGAGTTGCGGCGGGCGACCGGCAAACCTTGCGTTTGTCGTGCCACACCGGCGCTACGGATAGACGCGACGACGGCGGCTGACCGGCACCCGGATGGGCTGCGACGGCCGCACAACAACGGGAATGGGCGTGGTTTTGCCGAGGAGCGCATCGCGACGCTTCGCGGCGGCATGGAGCAGTTGCGAATATTTCTCCACAACGAGCGATTGCAATGAGACCGTTTTGTCCATGATATGTGTCTCCATCTCTTTCATCGCCGCAGCGTTTGTGCGCTGTCTCCTGCTTCATAGAACGTCACTACGCATGATTTGTTCCACGATTCATTCTACGCACGGAAACTGAAGCGGAGATGAAAATGATCTGAAGCATCGCTGACAGGATGGATGGGGAAGAAGCCAGAGGGGAGAGGCCGGAAGCCGGAAGCCGGAAGCCAGAGGCCGGTGACCGGGACGCGACGTGCCCTGAACAACATCCACAAACACCGTATTCACTTCGCTCAAGAACACGGAACCCATAGCCGTGTACCACTGGCTTCTGGTTTCTGGTTTCTGGCTTCTTCCCCGGAGAGGCATACAATAGGAGGGAGGGGCGGCAATCACCGTCACGGATGAGTCGTCGCGCCGTTTAATGACTGACGATAGACGCTGGCATACGCGATGCACAGGAAGAAGTGTACGATTGCGCGTGTGGGTGTCGGTGGGGCATGAGATTTGGGAATGGGAACCATGCACGAACGAACCAATTGCACACCCGACGGGACGCCCTATTTGATGGATCTCCCGGCGGTCGTTGAACCAAACGCCGAGGGGCAGGATGGGCTGTTGATCGTCCTGAGCGACCTGCACATCGGTGGTGATCCCGGCCAGGAGGACTTCTTTTGCCACGCCGAGCTGGTCGCACTGCTGGATGATCTCGACCATGAACCTGGCCCGGTGACGCTGCTCGTCAACGGCGATTTCTTTGAGTTCCTCCAAGTGACGGTGCCGGAGGGCGCGAACCGTGCCCGCGCCATCGTCGAGCACCCGGACCACGCGGCGCTCTTCGACCGACTGCGGCGGTGGAACGCGCGGCCCGGCCATCGCACCGTCTACACCGTCGGCAATCATGACAGCGAGACGGGGTGGAACGCGGAAATCGGCACGTACCTGATCGCGCAGGGCATCGTCCATGATGTCGCGCTCGGCTACGAGCATTGCTTCACAGCGGGCGACCGCGAATTCACCGTCTACGCCGAGCACGGCAACGAGGAGGACAGCCAGAACGCGATCGTCGACTATGGCCACCCGCTCATCATGCCGGTGGGCACGCACGTCGTCACGCAACTCGTGAATCGCGTCGAGCCGCTGGGACGGTTCGCGGAGTCGGACGACGCGACGACGCTTTCAGATATCGACAACATCTACCCGCTCGAAATGGTGCCGTGGTGGCTCTTCTCGAACTACTTCTATCGGCAGGCGCGACGGTTCACGCGGTACGTGCTCCTGCCCGCCATCGTGATCCTCTTCGTGTTGCGGTATTTGGACCACGTCATCATCCGCTTGTCGCAAGGGCGGCTCCCGGAGTTCTCCGCCGGGCGAACGGCGCAACTCTTCGGCTTCCTCATCCTCGATGTCCTCGTCGTGCTCGGCCTCGTGTTGCTGACGCTCAGGCACGATTTCATGCGCTGGCGCCGCCGCTCCGATCTCCAGGAGCCGTTGCAGATCGTCGCGGAGGATCAGGAACACTACCGCGCCGCCTGCCGCGCCTTTCTCGACGGGGCACGCCAACCGGCGCATCGGCAGGACGATTCCGCGCCGGTCGATGTCTTCATCTATGGCCACAATCACATCGCGGAACTCGAAGGGCATACCGTGGGGTCGCGGTGTACCGCCTTCGTCAATACCGGCACGTGGATGCGGAAAATCATCCGGCTCCCGACCCGGCTGAAGATGCCGCCGGTCTTCGTCCCGGCATACCAGTTGACCTACGCAGCCGTCCGGTTGACGCCGACGGGGCTTTCCGTGACGCTCAATGAGCGGATCAAGCCGCTGCACTACCGCCTCGGTTGGGTAGAACGACTCGCGACGCTGAACAAGCGCCCGCCAATCCCCGCCGCCGCGACAGCGGGGCAGGATGTCGCCCTCGCGAGCGTCACGCTCCCTGCGGAGTTGATGTCGCCGCCCGCTGTGCCGCGCCCGGCATCGTCGTACGCGAACGTCAACTAACGTCCGCAATGGTTTCTCTTCCGGATCCCGTCCATTCAATTTTCGAATGGGTAGATGCGGCCCCCGCCCGTTGGTACAGGTCTGTGGAGGTTTGGTGTGCTTTTGGCTGTCGCGATCAGCCGAGGATCGCCTCGGCGGGGATGGTGAGCGCGGGGAGGACGGTCGAGATCAGCGTTTCACCAAGCCGGGCGTACGCCACGAAACGATAGCGTCCGTCGTCCGGTTCCGTGTGCCGCTCGACGATCCCGGCGCCGAGATCAACGAGCCACGCCTCGGCGATGCCTGCAGCAGCGTATAACGGGAATTTCGTGCCCCGGTCGTAATCGCGCGACGAGTCCGCAACCTCGATCACGAGAAGCACGTCAGATGGGGCCGGTATCGTGTCATAGCGGCGATCATGCAGAATGGCAAGGTCAGGCTGAGGTTGACTATCAGGGAGTAATTGGATCGGGTTCTGGATGCTCACGAGCATTTCGGCGCCAACGGAGCGACCAAGAATTCGATTGAGCCGGTTGACGCATTGCATGTGCCGGACACCGATGGGACTCATCTCGATGATCTCCCCCGCGACCAGTTCAACGTCGTCGCCCTCGGTTAGGATGCCCGCCGTCATCATGCGCTCATAGTCTGTCACCGTGAACCGGCGACGCGGTCGCTGCAATGCCATAGTGCGCCCCCTTTTCGTGTCGCTCGTCATACACAGTATATCGTGTCGTGTCGCAACGATGCGAGTGCCCTTGACGCTGCCCGAACGCGGTGGTACACATTCTTTGTTACTGAAAGAAAGGTCGTAATTGGGCCGATGACCCTCATGAGCGGCACCCCTCAGACGATGGCCCGCGTGAACCGCTCCGCGATCCGGCGCGCGATCGAGGAATGGGGGCCGATTCCGCGCGTTGAGCTGGCGCGGCGGCTCTCGCTCAGCGGCGCGACGGTGACGCGCGTCGTCGCCGGGCTGCTCGCGGAGGGGACGGTGATCGAGGAGCGGCAGGGCGCATCGACGGGCGGGCGGCGGCCTATTCTCCTGCGCCTCGCGCCGCGCGTCTCGACGGTGATCGCGGTCGATGTTGGCGGCACGAAGATCGCGACGGGAATCATCGACCGCACCGGCGGCATCCTCTACGAGCATGTCGCCGCGACGCAGCCGCCGGGGACGACCCCGCTCGATGTCCTCCTGCGCGAGATCGCCACCGCGCGCGAGGAGGCCGACCGGCACGGCATCGTGATCGGCGGCATCGGCATCGGCGCACCGGGCATCGCGCATCAGCAGAGCGGCATGGTGGAGTATGCGCCCGCCGTTGGCTGGGAGGGCTACCCGCTGCGCTGTGCGGTGGCGGAGGTGACGGGCCTCCCCGTCTTCATTGAGAACGACGGCAATCTCGCCGCGCTCGGCGAGTACACCTACGGCGCGGGGCAGGGCGAGCCATGCCTCGTTGTGATCGTCGTCGGGACGGCGGTGGGGAGCGGCATCGTCATCGGCGGGCGGCTCCATCGCGGCGCGCAGGAGGCGGCGGGCGAGATCGGCTACTACCTGCCGAGCCGGGGCGCGCTGGCGATGACCTACCCCGGCTTCGGCGCGCTCGAAGGCGAGGTCGCGGGGGCAGGGATCGTGCGGCGGGCGCGGGAACGAATCGTCGCAGGCGAGCAGAGCAGCCTGCGCCCTATCGCCGATGCATTGACGGCGCGCGCAGTCTTCGACGCGGCGGATGCGGGGGACGCGCTCGCGGAGTCGGTCGTTTCGGAGACGGCAGACGTGCTCGCCCTCGTGATCGGGGCATACGCGACGATCCTCAACCCCAGCAAGGTCATCATCGGCGGGGGAGTTGGGCGGCGGGCGTCCGCGCTCATCCCCCGCATCCGGGAGCAACTGACCGGGCGCGTGCCCTTCGTGCCCGCGCTGGCAGGCTCGGCGCTGCATGAACGGGCGGTGCTGTACGGTGCGGCGGCGTTCGCGAGCCGTTCACTGATCGGCGGCGTCTCTGTCACGGAGACGCAACCCTAAGGGGGAAGTAACGAGTAACGAGTAGCGAGTAACAAGTACAAAGTGGACGTATCAGTCCTCGTTAGGTTCTGGCACATTCTCGGTGATGACATTTCGTCGCTTTCGCCCGCTGCGCCTACCACGCCAACTGATCGAGCGGCGCGCCTCTATCTGGCAATGCATGAGGAGAGTTTTCCAGATGCAGCCGAAGGAACCACATCTACC
>JBBSII010000146.1:0-8659 GCA_038232175.1 Thermomicrobiales bacterium | reverse complement strand
CGGCGGGGGCATCGTGCTCTGGTCGTCAATCGTCATCACGATACCGACCGCCACGCCGGTCGCCTTGGCGAGGGTGTCCGCCTTGTCGCGGGCGTTCTGCACCGCCTGTTCCCGCGCCACGCGGCTCGCCGCCTCGGGGTCTGTCAGCCCGAACGAGACGCCGCCAACCTGATTCGCGCCCGCTTTCGTCACCGCGTCGAGCAGTTGCCCGACCTTGCTGATGTCCCGCACCGTCACATTGACATTGTTCGAGACGCGGTAGCCCGTCAGCACAGGTGCGCCGTTCTGCGGGTAGGTATACTGCGGCTGCACGGAGTAGCCGACCGTCTTCACATCCTTGTTCACGTCCACGCCGCCCTGCTTGAGGGCGTCAAGGATCGCGTTTGTCTTCGTGTTGACGCTGTTTTGCGCGTCCGCGACGGTTGGATTCGTCTCCGTCACCCCCGCCGAGAAATAGGCGATGTCCGGCGCGAGCGTCGCGGTGCCCATGCCGCTGACGGCAATTGTCCGCTGGAGCGCGCCGGACGAGCCGGGGGCGGGAGTGGGGGTATCCGCAGCGGTTGGGCCACTGAGCGCCATCGCCGCGATGAGCGCCCCCGCGAGCGCGACAGCAACGAACGCCGCACGGCGTGCAACGATTGATCGCATGAAACCTACCTCCTACGCATGGTGAACGACACCCACCCCGTGGGATAGAGGGGAAACGTCGCGGCGCGCCGAAACGTTCCATGCCCTGGCGTCTCGTCGTGGGCCAGAATATCATGGGGGCGTCGGCAGGATTCCGCCGACGCCCCCATGAGCATCAATCGATTGTGCAGCCCATTCTTCCAACGCTTCGCGCGGTACAGATGGTTATTCCGCTTGCTTTGCCGCCGCCATCGCTTTGCCGATGTACGCGCCGTACTCCGCCATGCGCGGGTCGTGGGAGGGGTGGATGTCTTGCGGCGACTCATTCTCGTACATCGTTTGCAACGATTTCTCGATGCCGGGGTTGCCGCCGGTGAACTCCTGCACGAGCCCCCGCCATCGCTGCGCGAGGGCTTGCACCTTCGGGTCCGCCGGGTCGGTTCCCTTGTCCATCTCGTTGCGGACCTCGGCCATCAGTCGTGGCCACTCGGCCTCAACCTCCCTGATGCGCTCCTCCCCGACCGTCTCGCGCCGCTGCTTGAGCCACTCCTGTTGTTCGGCGGTGTAGTACTTCTCCGTCATGTTCATCCTCTCGATCACTTGCAGGAACGTTTCGGCGGAGACCTGCTCCCGCGACCGGAGGCAGCGCGCAATCGCCTCCAATCGCGCGCACACCTCCGTCTGCCGCGCGATCTGCTGCCGCAGGTGCGTCAGATGGAGGTCAATCACCCGTTCCGGCGCGAAATTACCCTGGTTCAGGCACTCCCGTATCTCCTCCAGCGCGAAGCCAAGCTGCCGGAGCGAGACGATCTGCTGCAACCGCGCGATCTCCTCCTCGCCGTACAGGCGGTACCCCGCCTCCGTGTGGCGCGACGGCACGAGCAGGCCGAGCGCGTCGTAATGGTGGAGCGTCCGCACCGAGACCCCCGTACGCCTCGCCAGTTCGCCCACCTTCATCCCTTCGGGCCGCATTCATCCTCCTTTCAAACCCTCGTCGCCCGCCACATTCGTCGCCACGAATGCACCGTACACCCTGACGCAGCGTGAGGGTCAAGGGGTATTACACCCATTCTGGTGACGGCGGGCTTCAGCCTGCCGCAGTGAGAATCAGCAGGCTGAAGCCCGCCGCCACCGATTCTCGTCGTCGGCCTCTCCCTGACGATGACTTGACATATACTACCCACGCGACCATGAAGATTACTCCCTTCCCCATGGGGAAAGGGCCGGGGGTTCGGGCAAATGGAAATCGGCATCGGATTGGACCTGACGGCGCGACTAACGTTCGATGAACAGCGCGACGCGATTGGTGAGGCGGTGCGGCGCGGCTATCAGTCCGCGTGGACGCCCGCCGGGTTCGCGCCGGACGCCTTCATGACGTGCACGCAGTGGACGCAGGCGGCGGACGCAGTCGATCCGGCGCGCGGCTTCAAGGCGGGCATCTCAGTCGTGCCCGCGCCCCTCTGGTCCGTCCCCTCGCTCGCCGGCGTGGCCGCGACGGTCGGGCAACTGACGGGCAGCCGGTTCTCGCTCGGCATCGGCACCGGCAGCATCACGAGCGCGCCGTACCGCGCGATGTTCGGCCTCGCCAATCACCCGCCGATCGCGATGATGCGCGACTACCTCGTCACGCTGCGCGGGCTGCTGGCGGGTGAGACGGTCGAGCACACGGGGCCGACCGTCTCGCTCCACGGCGCGCGGCTCAATTGGCCGTGGGAACGCCCGCAGGTGCCGGTGCTCCTCGCCGCGCTCGGCCCGCAGATGCTCCGGCTCGCGGGCGAGGCGTCGGACGGCGCGGCGCTCAACTGGTGCTCGCCGGAGCAGATCACGTGGAGCCGGGAGCGCGTCGCGGAGGGGGCAAAGCGCGCGGGCCGTGACCCGGCGGACGTGAAGATCGTCGAGTATATCCGCATCTGCGTGGACGACGACGAGGACGCCGCGCGGCGTGGCCTCGCGCGGGCGGTGATGGGTTATGCGATGGCGGCCCCCGGCGCGAACAAGGCGCTGGGGTACCGCGCCCACTTCGCCCGCATGGGCTTCGATGACGCCCTCAACGACCTCGAAGCGAAGCGCGACAACGGCGCGTCCGAGGATGCAATTATCGAGGCGTTCCCACGCGAACTGCTCCTCGCTGTCGGCTACTTCGGTAAGGCGGAGGGGGCCGCTGCCGCTTTCCGGCGTCTCAGTGTTGGGCTGGACACCGCGCTCGTCCGCATCGTCCCCGCGCGTCCCGGCCTCGCCTCCGTCATGAACGTTATCCGCGCCTGCCAACCGGGATAGCGCTGCATGCCGAGGGAATCAGATCCCCGGCATTCTTCAGGGATAAGGAGAGAAGGTCTCCCTCGGCACTCAGCACTCAGCACTTGGTCGTCAGAGCGTCCGCATGATGAGCCGCCACGGGCTGGGCATCTCGCCGACGGGAACTTCGATCAGCACCGGCTCGTTCATCGCGAGCGCCTCCTTGAGCGTGCCTTGCAAGGCGTCCGGGCCGCTGGCGCGCATCCCGGCGATGCCGAAGGACTCCGCGAGTTTGACGAAATCGGGGTTCGTCAGATCGGAGACGATGGTCCGGCCCCGGTAGTTCTCGCGCTGGATGCGCTTGACGTTGCCGAAGGCGTTGTCGTTGAAGACGATGGTGACGAGCGGGATGGTGTAGTGCTTCATCGTCGCCAGTTCCTGCACGTTGTACATGAACCCGCCGTCGCCGCTGACGCAGACGACCTTCCTGCCGGGGTTGCCGACCTGCGCGCCGAGGGCGGTCGCGAAGCCGCAGCCGAGCGTCCCCTGATAGCCGGGACCGATCATCCCGCGCGGCTCGTAGACGGGGAATCCCGCGCTGGCGAAGAAGGAGAGTTGCGTCACGTCGTTGACGAGGATGCCGTCGTCCGGCAGTTCGGCGCGGATCGCGTGGGCGTAGGCGTGCTGCGGCTGCAACTCGAAGAGTTGATCCTCCGCCTCGCGCTTGCGGGCGCGCAATTCCGCCTCGCGCGAGGGGCGAGGGGCGATGCCGTCTAGCGCCGCGACGAGCGCGACCAGCCCCGCCTTCGCGTCCCCGACGATGCCGACCGCCGGTTGCGGCGCGCGGGCGACTTCCCGCTCGTCGGCGTCGATGCGGAGCACCGTCGCACCCTCGGCCAGCCCCCACTCCTTCGGGTGGACGAAGCGCGTCCCCACTGCCAGCACGACATCGGCCTCCGGCAGCAACTTCTGCCCGGAGAGGCCCGTCTGCGCGCGGTAATCCCGGTCGGAGAGCGCGCCCCGCGCATTCGAGGACATGACGACCGGCGCTTCGAGCATCTGCGCCAGTTCGCGCAGTTCGGGCCACGCCTCGGACGAGAGCACGCCGCCACCGACGCAGATGACGGGCCGCTCCGCCTTCCGTAATGCCTCCGCCGCCTGCTTTAGGAGGTCGGGATCACCGGCGGATCGCTCCACCGGCGCGCGGTCCAGCAGTTCGACCTCACCCGTCATGGCGAGAATGTCCGGCGGAATCTCGATCTCCACCGGGCGGGGGCGACCACTCCGCAGTTGCCGAAACGCCTCACGCACCAGCGCGGGCACCTCAGTGGGGGTCATCGCGCGGCCTGCCCACTTCGTCACGGCGCCGATCATCCCCAACTGGTTCGGGATCTCGTGCAGTTGCCCGACGCCCTGCTCGATCATCCGGGAGTTGATCTGCCCCGTGACGCAGAGCACCGGCGACGAGCAGGCGTACGCAGTGGAGAGGGCCGCCGTCGCATTGAGCAGCCCCGGCCCCGGCACGACCATCGCTGTGCCAATCTTGCCCGTCGTCCGGGCGTAGCCGTCCGCCATGTACGCCGTCGCCTGCTCGTGGCGCGTGTGGTAGAGCGTAATCGCGTCCTGCTCGTCGTAGAGCGCGTCCAGCGCCCAGTCCAGTTGCACGCCGGGGAGGAGGAAGATCGTGTCGATCCCCTCCCGCACCAGCGATTGCGCCAGCGCCTGCCCGCCGGTCAGCTGTGCCATGTGCCCACTTCCCTTCCACTGACAAACCGATTGAACCGCAAAGGGAAAACGCGAACACAGAGGACGCAGAGTGCACAGAGAACACAGAGAAGATCAAGAATGGGGTGATTTTTCCTCTTTTCCCCTTTTCCTTCTTCTCTGTGCGCTCTGTGTCCTCTGCGCCCTCTCTGTTAAGTCCCCGGTCATCAGCCTCCCGTTAGACGACGATGGGCGGGATGGCGAACGACTGCACGAGGTCGCCGAATGCGCCGACCTGCTCATCCATGAGCGCCTGCAACCGCTGCTTCGCCGTGTCGAGTTGGTCGCCGAGCATCGCGGAGACTTCGCCCGCGCCCTGCGTCGGCGCGTGGTCGGACTCGTCGATCATCGTGCTGAGCGTCATCAACTTCTCCTTGAGCTTCGCGGGGCCGGACTGCGGCTTGTCCGCGTCCTTCTGAACGAGGTCGCCCTCGATCGTATCCAGTTTCTCGCGGAGTTCCTTCGCGGCCTCGGCAATCTTCTCCGCGCTCTTGGTCTCCTTCGCGCGGCGCTCCCACTCGTCCACCTGGCCGCGCACGCGGTTGATCTGGTTGAGTGCGACATTCGTCTCGGAGAGGCGGTCGCGGATCGCCATTTTGAGGTCGAACTGCGCCTTCAGATCGTGCTCCGAGACGGGCAGGCGCGGGTCGTGGAGGATGATGAACGGTTCGGTGTACGTCTGCTCCCCGACCGTGAGGCGCACCTGATAGTCGCCGGGGATGGCGCGCGGCATGACGGCGCTCTCCTGCATCATCCGCATCCCGCCGCTGCCGACATCGCTCTCCAACTTCGTCGGCCCGTCGTAGCGGTAATCCCAGACGAAGCGACGCGCTCCCGGCTCGGCGGGCACGCGGGGTGGGTCTTCCGCATCGCTCTTAAACTCGCGGATCATGCCCCCCTTCGCATCGAGGATCGTGAGCGTCACCACGCCCTCTGGCTTGTCGCGCAGGTGGTAGTGGACGATGACGCCCTCCGGCGGGTTCTGGCCGGCGTCGAGGAACGTCTCGGTCTTCGCGCCGCTCTCCGCCTCGGTGGGGCGGAATCCGACGGTGATGGGGCCGGTCATCTTGTAGTTGAGGTAGACCGGGGATTTGCGGTCGAAGGCGCGCCCGTACAGACGGTATCGGGTCGTCGGGCGGGGCGTGAAGAGGTGCGCCGGGGCGTGCGCGATCTCGTCGTGCATCTGGTGGAGCGGCGTGATGTCGTCCAGAATCCAGAACGACCGCCCGTGCGTCGCGGCGACGAGGTCCGTTCCCTTCACCACGAGGTCCCAGATCGGCACGACGGGTAGGTTCGTCGCCAGCCGCGCCCAGTGCGCGCCATCATCGAACGAGACGTGGATGCCGAGTTCCGTCCCCGCGTAGAGCAGCCCGCGCCGCGCCGGGTCCGCGCGGATGACGCGGGTGAACTCGTCCGCCGAGATGCCGTTCGTGATCGTTGTCCACGTCTCGCCGTAGTCGTTCGTCTTGAAGAGGTACGGCTTCGTATCGTCCGCCTTGTAGCAGGTCGCCGCGACGTAGGCGGTCGCCGCATCATGCGGTGAGGGTTCGATAATTGAGATCATCGCCCACTCCGGCATCTCCGGCGGCGTGATGTTCGTCCACTCCTTGCCGCCATCGCGGGAGAGGTGCATGAGGCCGTCGTCCGACCCGGCCCAGAAGACGCCCCGCTCCTGCGGCGACTCGCGGAAGGCGAAGATCGTGCAGTAAATCTCCGCGCCGCTGTTGTCGGCGGTGATCGGCCCGCCGGAGGAGCGCTGCTTCTCCGGGTCGTTGCGCGTCAGGTCGGGGCTGATCGTCTCCCAACTGCTCCCCTCGTCCGTCGAGCGGTGGACGAAATTCGAGCAGATGTAGAGCACGTCCGGATTGTGCGTGGAGATTTCGACGGGGAAAGTCCACTGGAAGCGGTACTTGAGCATGTCCGCGCCCGCGCCGAAGCCCTGAATCTCCGGCCAGACGGTGACGTTGCGCTTCTGCCCCGTCTCCGGGTTCCACGCGATCAACCGCCCGTGACCCGCGCCGGTGCCGATGCCGCCGCCAAAGACGGTGTGCGGCGGCTCGGGGCTGACGGCGATATAGCCGCTCTCGCCGCCGCCCGGCTCGACATAATCCTTCCACGAGATCGCGCCCTCGAAGCCGATGCTCGGCAGGCGCATCGCCCAGTTGTCCTGCTGCGAGCCGTAGACGCGGTACGGCACGTGCTCGTCCGTCGTCACATGGTAGAATTGCGCCGTCGGCTGGTTGAGGATCGAGGACCACGACCGGCCCCCATTGAAGGTGATGCACGCGCCGCCATCGTTCCCCTCGATCATCCGCTTCGGGTCGCGTGGGTCGATCCAGAGGCCGTGATTGTCGCCATGCGGCGTCGGAATCGCCTCGAACGTCCGGCCGCCATCGATGGACTTCAGGCAGTTGAGGTTGAGCACCCAGACGGTGTTGGCATCCTGCGGATCGGCGAAGACGTGCATGTAGTACCACGGGCGGCGGCGCAGATCGCCGCTGTCGCAGAGCCGCTCCCAAGTGTCGCCGTAGTCGTCCGAGCGGAAGAGCGCGCTGTCCTCCGCCTCGACCAATGCCCAGACGCGGCCCGGCTGCGCGGGCGATGCCGCCACACCGATCTTGCCGAGGATGCCCGTCGGCAAACCGGGGTTGCGCGTGATCTCCGTCCAACTATCGCCGCCGTCCATCGTGCGCCAGATGCCGGAGTCCTCGCCGCCGCTCGACGCGCCGTGCGGGGAGCGTTGCCCCTGCCAGATCGCGGCGAAGAGGACGCGCGGGTTGCTCGCGTCCATCGCGATGTCGTGGCACCCGGCGCGGTCGGACTTGTACAGCATATGCTCCCACGTCGCGCCGCCGTCTTTCGTGCGGTAGACGCCACGGTTCGCGTTCGTCCCCCAGACATGGCCGAGCGCGGCGACGTAGACGAGATCGGGGTTCGTCGGGTGGATGATGACATCACCGATGTGGCGGCTGTCCGGCAGGCCGACATTCCGCCACGAGCGGCCCCCGTCGGTGGATTTGTAGACGCCGTCGCCGTGCGAGACGTTGCTGCGGATGGCGGTCTCGCCCGTCCCCGCGTAGATGACATTCGGGTCGCTCTCCGACACTGCGAGCGCGCCGACGGCGGAGACATTCCATTGGCCGTCCGTGATGTTCTCCCAGTGGGAGCCGCCGTTCGTCGTCCTCCAGACGCCCCCGGCGCAGCCGCCGAAGTAGAACGTCCCCGGCTCCGTCGGGTGCCCGGCGACGGCGACGACGCGCCCACCCCGATGCGGCCCAATCGACCGCCATTCCAGTGACGTGAACAGGTGCAGGCTGGAATCCATGCGCTTTCTTCCCCTTTGTATGTGCACCACGGCGCCCCACCGTCGCGCGGACGAAACCGTACCTTGTGCCGGGTATACTAGCACGGACGACCTGCCGCACTATAAGCGCCGGTTGCTGTTCCTCACCCCCGGCCCCTCTCGTACGGAGCCATCGCCCTGAAAGCACGACTTCTGTCAGACCTGTTTGGCGATGAAGAGGGGGGGAGGGGAATGGTTTTGCAATTGGCTCTCGTGCCCGCTACGGCCCATTCTAGGAAAGGGGATTTCACTGATGCCCACCCTCTTGATCGAACACGCCACGCTGCTCGCGACGATGGACGACGCGGGCACGGAGTGGGCGGATGGCGGCGTCTTCATCCGCGACAACGTCATTGAGCAGGTCGGGCCGAGCGATCAGTTGCCGCGCACGGCGGACACCGTCATCAACGCGCGGGAGAGGGTCATCCTGCCGGGGCTGGTGAACACGCACCACCACTTCTTCCAGAATCTGACGCGCAACGTCCCCGCCGCGCAGGACGCCTCGCTCTTCACGTGGCTGAAGACGCTCTACCCGATCTGGGCGGGGCTGACGCCGGAAGCGATCTTTGTGAGCACGCAGATCGCGCTCGCGGAACTGATGCTCTCCGGCTGCACAACATCGAGCGACCACACCTACATATGGCCGAACGGCGCGCGGCTGGATGACCAGATCGAGGCGGCGACGGCGAT
>JBBSII010000145.1:0-8714 GCA_038232175.1 Thermomicrobiales bacterium | reverse complement strand
GGGCGGGTGCAGTCGGTCGCACTCCGGCTCGTCGTGGATCGGGAGCGCGAAATCGGCGCCTTCGTGCCGGTGGAATCGTGGACGGTCGAAGCGGATTTCGCCAAGATCACCGGCCAGGAGCGCACGCCGCGCGATCTCTTCCATGCCCGCCTGACGCAGATCAATGGCAAGAAGGCCGATCTCAAGGTGCAGGGCGACGCGCAGGCGGTTCTCGACGGACTGAACGACGCGCGTTACGCCGTCCAGAATGTGAACAAGACGGAGCGACGCCGCGCCGCCGCGCCGCCCTTCACGACGAGCACCCTGCAGCAGGAGGCGTCCCGCAAGCACGGCTACGCCGTCGCGAGCACGATGCGGATCGCGCAGCAGTTGTACGAGGGCGTCAAACTCTCCAGCAAGGAGGGGGAAGTCGGCCTCATCACCTACATGCGCACCCACTCGGTGAACGTCTCTGACGAGGCGCGGGAGGCGGCGCGGCGGGTGATCGTCTCCCGCTATGGCGGTGATTTCTATCCGGCCAAGCCGAACTTCTACAAGACGAAGGCGAAGGGGGCGCAGGAGGCGCACGAGGCGATCCGCCCGACGGATCCGAGCCGCGCGCCGGAGGATGTGCGCCCGTACCTGAACCCGCAGCAGTTCAACCTCTACCGCCTCATCTGGCAGCGGTTCGTCGCGAGCCAGATGGCGCAAGCGGTCTTCGATGTCACGCAGGTGGACCTGCTCGGCACGCCGCCGCGCGGCGACATCGCGTACACCTTCCGCGCGAGCGGTTCAGTGATCCGCTTCCCCGGCTTCCTCGAGGTCTACCGGGAAGGGCGGGACGTGGGCGACGCGGACGACGAGATCGACAAGGACGCGCTGCCTGCCCTCGCGGCGGACGAGCCGGTCGATCTCGTGAAACTGCTCGCGGAGCAGCACTGGACGCAGCCGCCGCCGCGCTACACCGAGGCGACGCTCGTCAAGGCGCTGGAGGAGCGCGGTATCGGTCGGCCAAGCACATACGCGCCGACGGTCGCGACGATCATGGCCCGGAACTACGTGACGAAGGACGAGAAGGTGCTCGTGCCGAGCGAGTTAGGCATGATCGTCACCGATGTGCTCGTCGCGAACTTCCCCGATGTCATCGACTACGGCTTCACCTCGCAGATGGAGGAGCGGCTGGACGATGTCGCGGAGGGTAAGACGGCATGGGTGCCGGTGCTCCACCAGTTCTACACGCCCTTCGACGCGACGGTGAAGGCGGCGGAGGCGTCCACCGAGACCATCAAGGGCAAGGAGACGGAGCACGCCTGCCCGGTCTGCGGCAAGCCGATGCTGATGCGGTTCTCGCGCTTCGGCCCGTTCCTCTCGTGCTCGGATTATCCCGAATGCAAGGGGCGAATGGACCTCGACGCCGGGGGCAACCCCGTCGCCCGCCGCGCCGACGAGGAGACGGGCGAGACGTGCCCGACCTCCGGCCAGGCCGTCGTGATGAAGCAGGGGCGGTTCGGGCCATACAAGGCGTGCAGCGCGTACCCCGAGTGCAAGGACTGCGCGATTAAGAAGGCGACCCAGGCGGCGAAGGCGATGAGCGCGTCCACCGGCGTCGCCTGCCCGAAGTGCCACATCGGCGTGCTGACGGAGCGCAAGACCCGCAAGGGCGCGCGCGTCTTCTACGGCTGCAACCGCTACCCGGACTGCGACTTCACAACGAACACCGACCCGCGCAAGGTCGCCCCGGAACCCATCGCGGTTTCGGCGGATTGACCTAAACCTCACCCCCCAACCCCCTCTCACTGCCCAGAGGGCACCCGCGATGGAGAGGGGGTTTGGGGGGTGAGGTTGCCCCGACCGCGATGAGAACGCAAAAGCACTGTGGGTAGAGGGCGGGCGCGTTGCCGCCCGTAGGGTGGGGTGGTACGCTGCTCGCGATGACTGTTTGGATTTCATAGAGGATACACCGAAATTCATGGCATACACGAATGATACTTCCCCGGTGCGCGCGCACGGCACGACGATCCTCGCGGTCAAACGCGGCGACCTGGTAGCGATGGCGGGCGACGGACAGATTACCTTTGGCGATGTAGTGATGAAGCACGGCGCGAAGAAAGTGCGCGCCCTCGGTGATGGCCGCGTCCTTGCGGGCTTCGCCGGTGCGGTCGCGGACGCGCTAACACTCTTCGAGAAGTTCGAGGCACAATTGGACGAGCACAGCGGCAACCTGCGGAAATCCGCCGTGGAATTGGCGAAAGAATGGCGCACCGACCGCTATCTGCGTCGGTTGGAGGCGCAACTGCTCGTCGCGGACAGCGACCAGATCCTGCTGCTCTCCGGCGAGGGAGATGTGGTGGAGCCGGACGAGGGCGTGATCGCGATTGGCTCCGGTGGCCCGTTCGCGCTCGCCGCCGCGAAGGCGTACCTCGACGGCACCGCGTATTCCGCGCAGGAGATCGCCGACAAGGCGATGCACATCGCGGCGGATACCTGCATCTACACGAATGACCACATCACCGTGCTGACGGTAGGCAAGGCCGAGGCAGCCCTGCCGTACCGGCGGAGGACGATCCGATGAGCGCAACCGAGCACGTCATCACCCGCGATCCACGCCAACCACCCGCACAGGCCGCAAACACGGCGCCGCCGGGCACGCCCCCACCCATCGCCACCGAGCCTGCCCCGCCGACCGCGATGACGCCGGCGGAGATCGTCGCGGAACTCGACAAGTACATCATCGGGCAGAACGAGGCGAAGCGCGCCGTCGCCATTGCCCTGCGCAACCGCTACCGGCGGCAACTCCTCACCGAGGAGATGCGCGACGAGGTCACGCCGAAGAACATCCTCATGATGGGCCCGACGGGCGTCGGCAAGACGGAGATCGCCCGCCGCGTCGCCAAGATCGTCGATGCCCCGTTCATCAAGGTGGAGGCGACGAAGTTCACCGAGGTGGGGTATGTCGGGCGCGATGTGGAGTCGATCATCCGCGATCTCGTGGAAGTCTCCATCTCTAATCTGCACACGCTGCGCCTCGAAGCGGTCAAGAGCCAGGCGGAAGTCGCCGCGCGCGACCGACTGATTACCTACCTGCTCGAACAAACCGACAGCGAGCGACGACCGCGCACGCGCCGCCGCGCCGGTGTCATCCCGGAGAAGACGGAGCAGCAGGAGCCGGAACGTGCCGTGAACGCGCAGCGCGAGCGGCGACAGCGCAAGAAATTACTGGAGATGCTCAATCAGGAACTGCTCGAGGATGTCACCGTCGAGATCGACGTGGAGCAGTTCTTCGAGGAGTACGGCGACGACGGCCCGCTCGATGAGGGCAGCTACGGCGACTTCCTGGAGGACCTCAGCCGCAATGCTCCGCGCCGTCGGTCGCGCCGGGTCAGCGTGCGCGATGCGCGCCGCATCCTGACGCAGCAGGAGGCGTACCGGATGGTGGACTTCGATGCGGTGGTGGACGAGTCGATCCATCGCGCCGAGGATGCGGCGGTCGTCTTTATCGACGAGATCGACAAGACGATCTCCCGCAACGGCGAGTACGGCGCCGACGTCTCCGGCGAGGGCGTGCAGCGCGACCTCCTGCCCATCGTCGAGGGTTCCGTCGTGATGACGCGGTACGGCCCGGTGAAGACGGATCACATCCTCTTCATCGCCGCCGGGAGTTTCCACGCCGCGAAACCCTCCGACCTGATCCCGGAGTTGCAGGGCCGGTTCCCGCTCCGCGTCGAGTTGCAGAGCCTGACCGAGACCGATCTGCTGGCAATCCTGCGTGAGCCGCGCAATGCCCTCACGAAGCAGTACATCGCCCTGCTCGCGACCGAGGGGGTCGAGGTCCAGTTCACCGACGACGGCCTCGTGGAGATGGCGCGCCTCGCGGCGGACGTGAACAACCGCACGCAGGACATCGGCGCGCGCCGCCTCGCGACCATCGTGGAGCGCGTCATCGAGCACCTCTCGTTCGACGCGACCGCGCACCGGGGCGAGACGATCGTCATCGACGCGACCTACGTACGCGAGAAGATCGGTGACATCGCCGCCGATGAGGATTTGAGCAACTTCATCCTGTAGCCGTCGGGATTTAGGACGTACGCGCGTGGGGCGATTTTCCCGGTGGTGGCGGGCTTCAGCCTGCCTCTCTGTGACAGGCTGATGAACCTTGACAACGTGATCCGGTACTGGTCAGGGACGCAGGCTAAATCTGCCCAAAGGGCACCCGGCCACCGGTGGCATGGGCTTTAGCCTGTGCTCCCATTACCAGATTAAGTTAATAGCGATCATCATGCCAAGGGAAGCACTTGGAAACGAGCGACATGCCACACGCAGACAAGAACGCTGTCTCGCAGGGAATACCGGATGACTTGGTGAAGCGGCGGCGGGATCTCCCTCATTGGGAGATGGGCGGAGCAATGTACTTTCTCACGTTTCGCCTCCATGGATCGCCCGAAAAACCTTCTCCTCTTTCCGTGGATGAGCGTCGTATCGTAATCAATGCAATAATGTCACTCCATAAGCAAATGTGGTGTGTCCATATGCTCACGGTGATGCCAGATCACGTCTACATCCTCGCCGCCCCACTCGCGTCAGCTGAAGGGAAATGGTATCCACTCGCGGTCATGCTTCAGCGAGTAAAAGGGAGCACCTCACATTCCATTAACGCTCTCCGGCACCGAAGCGGCCCGTTCTGGCAGAAGGAAACGTTTGATCGTATCGTTCGTCACCAACAAGAGTTCGATGAGAAAGCTCTCTACATCCTGAATAATGCAATGAAAGCGGGAATTGTGGATGATGCATGGGAGTACGATGGATTGTGGTATGACCATGAAATCAATGCGGCAGGCTAAAGCCCGCCGCCACCGATGCAATGTCTGACCATGAACCGCGTGCGGCCCGTGTCGCGATCCACCACGCGCGCACGGGGGATGCGCCGACGTTCTCGTACCCGGTGGAGGTGCTGCGGTGGCGGCCATGCCATGTCGTGGTCTCCGGCGTCTTCGGGCTGGAGATCGCGGGGCGTTCGCCGATCTTTCGACCCGGCGATGTGACGGCGGAGTTCTTCTGGAGCGCGCGGTGGTGGAATGTGATCGCTGGGTACCGACCGGGCACCGGGGTACTCTGCGGCTACTACTGCAATGTGGCGCAAACGCCGCGCTGGCAGGCCGAGCCGAAGCCTGTGATCACGTACACGGACCTCGACCTCGACATCATCATTTTCCCGGATGGCCGGATCGAGTTGCACGACGAGGACGAGTTCGTGCGATACGCCGCGCAGTTCGCCTATCCGCAGCGCACGATTGACCGGGCGCGGCGCACCGTGGACGAAATCATCGCCCACGCCGAGCGCCGGGCGCACCCGTTCCGCTTCGAATCGCTCCCCACGCTCTGCCGCCGGTTGCGCGTCCCGGTGCCCGATGTGCACCGAGCAGACTGATGCGGTAGTATCCCGCAGCGGGTGAACGCGCCCGGACGGTTCGGAGGAGGCGACGACGCATGTCCTGGCAGTGGCCGACGGAACCCGATTCCCCAGCGTGGCGGACGCTTTCGGTCATCGTGCCGGTGTACAACGAGCGGGAAACGCTCCCGGAGATCGTGCGCCGCATCCGCGCCGTCGATCTCGGCCCGCAACGGATCACCACGGAAATTCTGCTCGTGGACGATGGCTCGACCGATGGCACGCGGGAGATGCTGCCCGGCCTCGCCGAACTTCCCGGTGTGCGCGTCCTGCTCCAGCCACGCAATCGGGGCAAGGGCGCAGCCGTCCGCACGGGAATCGAGTACGCGCGCGGCGACTTCATTCTGGTGCAGGACGCCGACCTCGAGTATGACCCGCGAGACTACCCCGTGCTGCTCCGCCCGATCCTCGAAGGCCGGAGCGCGGTCGTCTACGGCTCGCGCTTCCTCGGCGAGCACAAGGCGATGTACTACTGGCATCAGGTCGGCAACAAACTGCTGACGACGATTGCCAACATCCTCTACAACACGACGCTGACGGACATGGAGACGTGCTACAAACTGTGCACGCGCGATGTTGCAACATCCTTCACGCTGAAGCAGAATCGCTGGGGCTTCGACCCTGAGATGACCGCGAAAATTCTCAAGCGCGGCCACCGCATCTACGAGGTGCCGATCGCGTACAATGGGCGAGAGTTCAACGAGGGCAAGAAAATCAACTGGCGTGATGGCTTTATTGTGATCGCCGCGCTCGTCCGCTACCGCTTCATTGAATGATGCGACGCACGTTTCCACATCCGCGCGGCCCCGTTGAAATCCGCAATACATCAAAATGCACAAAAAGAGGCGTATAATCGTGGCGTTATCACTCGATTGACATGGGCTGAGGAACGTGCTACATTCCGCGCGAATCAATTATGCATGGTCCATTGAGCATTCGCCTCAACCACGACGGGCCGCCCCACATCGGGCGGGAAATGAATTGTATAAGGGTGCAGACGGAGGTTCGGCATGGGTCGATACATCGCGGGGCGTATCCTGTGGATGATTCCAACCCTGATTCTCATGTCACTGGCGATTTTTATTCTGATGCACGCGACGCCCGGCAGCCCGTTTCAGATCGAGAAGTCAAGCCCGGGCTACGTCGAGAACCTGAACCGCCAGTACGGCCTCGACAAGCCGCTGCCGGTGCAATACGTCACTTGGATCGGGAATGTGCTGCACGGTGAGTTCGGGTACAGCACCTTCTTCAAGAGCCGCAAGGTGCAAGAAATTATCCGGGAGCAATTCCCCGTCAGTCTCAGGATCGGCGTTCTCGCCACCATCGTCTCGTTCGTTGGTGGCATCACGCTTGGCGTGCTCGCCGCCGTCAATCAGAACGGCCCGCTCGACTACCTGAGTACGCTGATCGCCATCTTCGGCGCCAGCCTGCCGAACTTCGTCGCGGCCTTCCTCCTCCTTTTCCTGACGATCATCGTGTTGCCGGGGGCGCTCCACCTCAACCTCGGCTTCAAGACCACATGGAGCGGTACGCCGAAGGACTACATCTTACCCGTGCTCTCCCTCTCCTTCCTCCCGCTCGCGACGATCACCAGTTACACGCGCGCCAGTATGCTCGATGCGATCCGCTCGGACTATGTGCGGACGGCGCGCGCGAAGGGTGTCGGTGAGCAGCGCGTCATCGGGCGGCATGTCCTGAAGAACGCGCTCATGCCCGCGCTCACCCTCATCGGCCCGATCTTCGCCGGCATCGGCACGGGGACATTCGTCGTCGAGCAGACATTCGGCATCCCCGGCATCGGCAAGTACTTCGTCACGAGCCTGAGCAACCGGGACTACCCGATGATTATGGCGATTTTCCTGCTGTTCGGCGCATTCCTCACCGTGATGACGCTCGTCTTCGATGTGGTCTATGGCATGGTTGACCCGCGTGTTCGCTTCGTCGGTCGCCGGTAGGCGGAAGGAGTCTCTCTGTGGCAACCTCTGATCGCAGCGACTTTCCGACCGGATTACCCGTCGTACCGGCAACCGCCGACACGACCGCAATCGCGCTTCCGCTCGCCGAGGAGAAGGTATACAAGCAGACCAGCCTCCTCAAGGACGCGGGCTACCGGCTCTTCCGGAACAAACTCGCGGTGCTCGGCCTCGCGTTCATCCTGCTGATCCTCTTCTGCGCGATCTTCGCGAACTTCATCACCCCGTATGGCTTCGCCGAGAAGGTGCCGGGGGAGTTCTACCGGACGCGCCCGAATTACTGGTTCCCCTTCGGCACGGACAATGTCGGGCGAGATCTCTTCACTCGCGTTGTCTTCGGCGCGCGCACCTCGATGCTCGTTGGTTTCGGCACCGTCGCTTTCATGCTGGCGATTGGCGTCACGATCGGCTCCATCGCGGGTTACTTCGCCGGGACGACGGACACGGCGCTGATGCGCATCACCGATCTCTTCAACACGCTGCCCCCGCTGCTCATCGCGATCATCCTGCTCGCAGCGTTCGGCCCTGGCGTCTTCAACATCGTCTTCGCGCTCGGCGTCACGAGTTGGGTGACGATGGCGCGCCTGACGCGCGGGCAGATGCTCTCGCTGCGGGAACTCGACTACATCAAGGCGGCGCGCACCGCCGGTGCGGGCGGCACCTACATCATCATGCGGCATCTGCTGCCGAACAGCCTCACGCCGCTGATCGTGACGACGACCTTCGCGATCCCGACGGCCATTTTCGGCGAGGCGTTCCTCTCCTTTATTGGCATCGGCATCCGCCCGCCGAAGCCGTCGTGGGGCGGCATGGTCGCCGAGGGGCAGCAGTTCCTCCGCAGCGATCCGCACCTGGCGATCATCCCGATCATCTGCGTCATGCTGACGATGCTCGCCTTCGTCCTGCTCGGCTACGGCCTGCGCGACGCCCTCGACCCGAAGGGCAACAACTAGGGAGTGTTTAACCGCGAAGGCGCGAAGGACGCGAAGGGAACACGAAATGATGCCTCTTGTTTTCGTTTTCTCTGCCCCTCTTCGCGCCTTCGCGGTTCAAGTCGGAGGAGCAGACAGTGGCTGAAACGGTAGCATCGCGCGCGATGGCGGCGAGTGGTGCGGGGGGGAATGGAAGGAAGCCCATCCTCGAAGTCGAGGGGCTGAAGACGCAGTTCTTCACGCGCGCGGGCACGGTCTACGCGGTAGATGGCGTCTCGTTCTCGGTGGACGAGGGAGAGACGGTCGGCATCGTCGGGGAATCCGGCTGCGGCAAGTCCGTCACGTCGCTCTCGCTGATGCGCCTCGTGCCGAACCCACCCGGCC
>JBBSII010000144.1:0-8724 GCA_038232175.1 Thermomicrobiales bacterium | reverse complement strand
TCCGTCATGCGGACATCGTTGACGCCCTTGGCGATGCCGAAGTCCGCCACCTTCGCCGTGCCGCGCGCGTCGATTAGGATGTTGTGGGGCTTGATGTCGCGGTGGATGAGGCCGCGGCTGTGCGCGTAATCAATCGCGGGGACGATCTGGGCGATGACATCGATGGCATCCCCCACGGTATACTGACCACGCTTGCGGATCATCGAGGCGAGATCGGTCCCGTCGATCAACTCCTGGACGATGTACCACGTATCACCATCCCGCCCAACATCGTAGACATTGACGATGTTCGGGTGCGAAAGGCCCGCCGCAGACTGCGCCTCGCGGCGAAAGCGGGCGAGAAATTGGTCGTTGGTGGCATACTGCTCGCGAAGCACCTTGATCGCGACGACGCGATTGAGGACGGTATCCCACCCACGATAGACCACGGCCATGCCGCCATCACCGACAACGCCGTCAATTCGATACCGTCCATTGAGCGTTCGATTCATGGTTCCTCGAAAGGGGGGTGACACAGCGCGGTAGAGGCCGCACCGACCCCCGCCCACGCGCAGCGAGCGATGACGCGCCCCACCACCGCATCGGACACACGGATTGTACGGTCGTGCCCGCACTCCGTCAATGAAACGTCGCGCCCGCACCGGCGGTTCCACGCGCGGCAACGGATGTGCACGTGTGCCATTGGGCGCATGTCAACCGCCTTTCGCATCGGTGCCGCCCACGCACTGAAGGGAGACCAGACGCATGAATGGTTCCATCCGCATCGGCACGATCCGGGGCATTCCGCTCCAGATCAGCGCATCGTGGCTGATCGTCTTCGTCCTCTTCCTCTGGACGTTCGCCTCCTCGTACTATCCCGATCGGTACGAGGGGTGGACGAGTCAGGCGTACTTCGCCGCCGCGCTCGTCACCGTCGTGCTCTTCTTCGCCTCCATCGTCGTCCACGAACTCGGTCACGCGACGATCGCGGCGCGGTACGGCATCCGCACCCGCAGCATCACGCTCCTGCCCATCGGCGGCATCGCGGAGATCGAGCGGGAGGCGCAGCGGCCGGTGGAGGAGTTTGCCATCGCCATCGCGGGGCCGGTCACGTCGCTCCTGCTCGGCGGCCTCTTCTTCGGGCTGTACTATCTACTGCACCCAATCAGCGTGCCGCTCGGCGGGATCACGGCGTACCTCGGCCTCGTGAACATCTTCCTCGGCGTGTTCAACCTGCTCCCCGGCTACCCGATGGACGGCGGGCGCGTCCTCCGCGCCATCGTCTGGGGTGGGACGAAGTCGTACTCACGCGGGACGCGCGTCGCGGCGAATGTCGGCTCGCTCGTCGCGTACGCCTTCATCTTCTTCGGCGTCACGCTGCTCTTTCGCGGGCAGGTGGCGAACGGGGTGATCCTCGCCTTCACCGGCTGGTTTATTCTCTCCAGCGCGCAGGGGACGGTGCAGCAGCTGACCTTGCAACGCGGGCTGACGGGCGTTTCGGTCGATCATGTGATGACGCGGGAGTTCGTCACCGTCGAGTCCGCGACGCCGCTCGCGCAGGTCGTGAGCGACACAATGCTCGCCCACAACACCCGGTTCGCGGCGGTGGAGCACTACGGGCAATTCGTCGGCTTCCTGACCCTCGCGGACCTGATGCGCGCGCCGCAGGATCAATGGGCGACCGTCCGGGCGGACGCGGTGATGATCCCGCGCGGCAGGCTCGCGACGGCGACCCCCACCGAACCCGCCCTTACCGCCCTCGAACGGATGCAGGCGGGGGATTACAACCAAATGCCCGTTGTCACGGGGGACGAAATGGTCGGCTTGCTGACGCGCAACGATGTGCTCCGCTTCCTGCACCTGCGCGAATCGCTCCACCTCCCCACCACCGGCGACGACAGCAAACCACCGGCGATGGTCGAGGAAGTGCCGCAATAAGGTGTGAGAAAAAGATGCACTACTGTGTGCGGGCGACAATCACCGGAGCATCAAGCAGCGCGCGCAATGATCGGGCGTGTTCCCGCGCCTCGTCTTCATCGGCGCAGATGATGGACAAGGTCGGCCCGCTACCGGACAGAAACGCGGCCATCCCGGCGGATGCGATGGCTTCGCGCGTCTCACGGACGATTGGCGCGAGCCGTTCGAGCGGGCCGAGGAATGTATTACTCAACAGCGCGGGATCGAGCGGCTTGCCGCTGCGGAGGTTCGCGCTTTGCCGCGTGATCGCCGTGCCGCCGTCGAAATCGGCGGGGTCGAGCGCGGCATAGAGCGCGACGGTCTTGCGTGGCATCGTGACGCGCGGCACGACGAGGACGAGCCACGTCTCCGGCATGCTGACGGGCATCAGGACATCGCCGATGCCCCGCGCGATCATCGCGCCGCCGTACAACGCGAAAGGCACGTCCGCGCCGAGACTCCGCGCAATCCGCAGGAGCGCGTCGTCCGGCGTTGTGGTGCCCCAGAGTGCGTCGAGCGCGACCAGCGCGGCGGCGGCATCGCCGCTGCCGCCGCCCAGACCGGCGGCGACAGGCACGCGCTTCGTCAGCGTGATGCGTGCGCCGTTGCGGACGCCCGTCGCGGCTTGCAACGCCCGCGCGGTGCGGAGCACGAGGTTGTCATCGGTCGCCAGATCGGGGGCATCGCAAACGAGCGAGAAGGCGCGTGCCGGTTCGACCCGCACGGTATCCGCGAGGTCGAGCGCGGCCATCAGCGTGACAAGTTTGTGGTAGCCGTCCGTGCGTCGCCCCGTGACGGCAAGGCCGAGGTTGAGTTTCGCGGGCGCGGCGATCCCTTCCAGGGCCGCCGCACGGGCGACGCGGCGGGGGCGCACCCACTCGCCGCAACGCAGCGTCCAGCGGGCGGGCCACCGCTCAGGCGTTGGCATCCCCGCCTCCCACGCGCCGCCCCATCGCTCCTTCCAACGAAATGTTCGCGTCCAGGGCGCCACGGTGGAGGGCGAGCCATTCGTCGATGGCGAGCGTCTGCGCGCGGCGCATCCCGTCGATGTGCGCGGCATCGAGGAGCGCGCCGATCACCTCCCGTGGGAGGCGCAGCCGGTCCGTCAGGCTGTTGTGCAACTGCTTGCGCTTCGCCCCGAACCCCGCCTGCACGAGCGCGAAGAATCCACCCCACTGTGCCCGTGGTAGCGGCGGTGGCACGACTTCGAGCGCAAGCACGCTCGATTGCACCGTCGGGCGCGGCACGAACGCCTCCGGCGGCACGGCGCTGACGATGCGTGGCCGCCCGAAGAACTGCACGGCGATGGCGAGAATGCTCATCCCCGGCGGCGCGGCGACAACGCGCTGCCCCACCTCGCGCTGGATCAGCACGATCATGCGCGTCGGCGGGTGTGCCGCTTCGAGGAAGTGGCGAAACGCGGCGGAGGTGATCTGATACGGCAGGTTGGCGACGACCGCGTACGGCGCAGACCCGACGAGATCGGCGGGCGTCGCCCGCAAAATGTCGTTCTGGATGACGCGGACGTGGGGGAACCCGGCGAACGCGATCTGGAGATACGCCGCGAGCCGCTTGTCCAGTTCAACCGCGACGACTTGGCCCCCCGGCCCGACCGCGTCCGCGAGCGCGGCGGTCAGGATGCCCAGCCCAGGGCCGACCTCGATGATCGTCTGCCCCGGTTGCACCCCCGCCGCCGCGACGATCTCGGCGAGCACGGCACGGTCAACGAGGAAGTTCTGGCCCATACGGTGGCTCGGCGTCACGCCCAGATCGCGGAGGATCGCCTTCCAGTCGCCGACGCGCTGCGGGGCTGCTCGATTGTTCGGCGTGGTGAGTCGTTGTGCGCTTTCCATGGGCCGCAGTGTAGCAGACAGGCGCGCGCCGCTCTGCTATCGTGCGAACCGTGGGCCGTGATGCCGCGCTGCGGAAAGGATGTCGAGAACGCGCATGTGGATACTACAAGCCGCCATTGAGGGATTAGTCGAACCGGTTGATACGACACTCCCCGTCCCGTCGCTCCTCGCGCGCTACGGGTTCGTCGTCTCGACGCGCGCGACGGAGCAGGTAATGCTGCGGTCGCTGCCGTGGGTCTTCCCGCAGGCCGGTTCCGCCCCCGGCGACGCCGCGCTCCTGCCGACGCCGTCCGGGCACGTCCTCCTCTACGACCCCGATGGCGGCTTTCGCTCCGTCTCGCTCCCCACTGTGACCATCGACGACCTGCTCCACTTCGCAAAGGAGAACGGCGCGTAGATGCCCAAGTCTTCCTCCCTCGCACTCATAGCTCGATGCCATCGCAAGAGGCTACAGGGATATGTTTGTTATGGCGCGTATCGCGCGAGGAAGGCATCCACGTCATTGAGTTCCGCGAACCGCTCCTCCAGCGTCGCACGTGGCCAGTCCCACCACGCAGTCGTGAGCAGTTTCTCAGCGACCCCTTCGGGAAAGCGCAGTCGGAGGGGCCGCGCGGGCACGCCGACTACGATGGTGTACGGCGCGACATCGTGCGTGACCACCGCGCCCGCGCCGACGACCGCGCCGGTGCCCACCGTGACGCCGGGCATGAGGATCGCCGCGTGTCCGATCCAGACATCGTGCCCCACTGTGACGGGATGCGACCGCCGCCAATCGAAGAATTCCTCGTCGTCACTCCCCGCGAAACCGTACTCGGCGCGCCGATAAGTCGCATGGTGCTGCGTCACGCGCCACATGGCGTGGTTGCCGGGATTGAGGCGAACGTGTGAGGCGATCGAGCAGAACTTGCCGACCGATGCGTAGATGATGGAGACATTGTCCGCAGTGTAACTGTAATCGCCGAATGTCGATTCGACGATGGTCGTATACGGGCCGAGCGCGGTCCATGACCCCAGCGTGCTTTCCTGCACCGTGCACGATGGATGCACCGTTGGCGTCTCGCTCAGTCGTTTCTTCGGCGCTCCGTGAACCAGTGGCGCGTTCTCCTGCATGAGCCATCTCCCCTTTCCGCATACGCCGGTCACTCCGGGCGTAGTTGTACCGGGGAAGTATGTGGGGAGTGTTAGGCATCGCCCCAGAGGAAGTTGACGATAGTGAGCAGAAGCCCCGCCCAGTCCGCGACGATGTTCTTCCCCTTAATGACCATGCGCAGCCCCTCGGTGCCCATCCGGTCCTGCACGAGGTCATTGACCTGCGCGATCAGCCGCCGCAGCCGTTCGGCGTCGGGCTGCCCATCGTGCGCGTCGTCGCACAGTCGGGGCAGCAGGGTCCGCAGCGTGATCCGCGCGACGTATTGCCCGTATGCCGTGTAGGCGACGTACTGGCCCGTCGCTGCGGAATTGAGCAGGTCCACGAGCGCCGCGTTCCGCGCGCCCGACGGCGCGACGAGCCGCATGAACTCCTCCATGTCGCGCCGCATCCGCTCCTCGGCGGTCGCCTCGATCTCCGGGACGGTGCGACCGTCGGCGTAGATGTGCAGATAAAACCAGTCGTTCTCCGTGTCGCTCGGATACGCCGGTCGAGTTTGCCTCGGCGGGGTTGACGGCGCAGGGCGGTGTGATGGAGGGAACGATGCGCCTCCGAACCGGCGACGATCATATATCTGACGCCGCGCCACATTGCCGAGCACGGTGTACGCGGCGTTGACGCGCTTCATCCGCTCCTCGGCCCACGCGCGGCGCTCCGGGTTGCGGTCCGGGTGATAAAGCAGCGCGAGCCGCCGGAATGATGCCTGAATGACCGCCACATCGGCGTGCGGCGGGACCTGAAGGATGGCATAGAGATCGTCCACGCGGGTTTTCCTACTCCCATCTGCCCAAAGAGCACCCGCTCCCTCGAAGGGAAAAGGAACCGGACTCAAGCCTTGTATTCTCCCCTCCCCCTTCCCCCGTGGGGAAGGGGGCCGGGGGTTTAGGCCCTCACCCGTTCAGCCACTGACGGAGCAGCGCGCCATCGTGCGGGAGGGCGACCTCCGGCGGCTCGATGGATGGGTGCCACTTCTTCTCCCACTCCACCGCCACCCACTTGTCGTAGCCGGCATTGCGCAGGTAGGTGACGGTCTCACCGACCGGCACCTCGCCCTCGCCGAGCAGCACGAGTTGCCAGCCGGTGCGGGCGCTCTCGTCCTTCTGCGCGTCCTTGACGTGGACATGGAACAACCGGCTGACGACGCGCTCGTACGTCTCCGCGACCGACTCGCCCATCCGGTACGGATGGTGCGTGTCCCAGAGGACGCCGACATGCGAACTCCGCACCTGATCGAGCACGCGCATCACGTCCTTCGACGCCGCGAAGGAGTCGTGCGTTTCGAGCGCGACGCCGACGCCCAACTGCTCGGCGCGCTGCCCGATGCGATTGAGCAGATCCGCCATCGGTTCGACGATCTCGGCGGGGCTTTTGCCGCCCTGTGGCTCGCCGCCGAAGACGCGGATCACCGGCGCGCCCCACGCATACGCCAGTTCGAGGTACGCCGCCGCGTCCCGCTCCGTTTCGATTCGGGCGTCGGCATCCGTCGCGCTCGTGGCGATGCGCAGGGAGGTATCGAGGCAGCAGATCGGCACGTCCGCCGCTTTGCACTCCGTGGCGACGCGCTCGCGGTCGTGGGGTGGCAGATTCGGCGGGATGATCTCGCCGTCGAGCAGCCGCATCTCGATGCCGTCGAAGCCGTACCGCTTCGTCGCGTCGATCACCTGCGCGAGGGTCCAATCCGGGCACGCGAGGGTTGTGTAAGCCAGTTTGATGCTCATTTCGCCCCCGCCTTCGCCGTCGTGGCCCGTTGCCGTGGCTTCGGTGGCGCCGCAGCAACCGGAGCAGGCGGGGCGGACACCGCTTTCGTCACGCCGGGTTTCCACTTCGGGTCCATCGGCAGCGTAACCTCCCGCCCCGTCTCGGCGGAGCGATAGACGGCGAGGATCAGTTCGACCGCGTTGCGCGCCTCCCGACCGGGCAGGATGACCTCCCGCCCCTCGCGGATCGCGTCGATCATGTCACGGACCTGGTGCGCGTGCCCGCCCCAGGCAATTGCGGATGGATCCGCCGCGCCCGTGCCTACGCTGCCATTGCTCGCCGCCTCGGCCTTTTTCGCCTCCTTGCTGCGGCCATACGCGCCGACTTCGCCGAGGTCGGACTTGAGGTTCCACGCCTTGATCTCGCCGTCTTCGAGGATGACGGAGCCTTCCGTGCCAACGATTTCCAGTTTGCAGGTGTAGCCGGGGAAGGCATCGGTCGTGCCCATCAGCGTGCCGACCGCGCCGTTGGCGAACTGGAGCACCGCCACCGCCACGTCCTCGACCTCGATCCGCTCATGCGCCAGCGTCCCCATTTTGGCGTTCACCGTGGACACCGGCCCCATCGCCCAGCGCAGCAAATCAACGTAGTGGACACCCTGATTCATCAGCGCGCCGCCGCCATCGAGTTTCCATGTGCCCCGCCAGCCGCCGCTGTCGTAGTACGCCTGCGAGCGGTACCAGAAGGTCTCCGCATTCCCCATGACGATCGTGCCGAGCGTGCCGTCCTCGATCGCGCGCTTCAGCCGCTGCATCCCCGCGCCGAACCGGTGCTGCGAGATGACCTGCAACCGCACGCCCGCCGCCTCGCACGCCGCAATCAGGCGATCCGCCGCTTCCAGGCTGACATCGATCGGCTTCTCGCAGATGACGTGCTTGCCCGCCTGCGCCGCGCGGATACCGATCTCGGCGTGCAGCCCGCTCGGCACGCAGACATCCACCACCTGAATATCACCCCGCGCGAGCATCGCGTCGAGATCGGTCATCGCCTCCGCGCCGAACTCCGCTGCCAGTTTCGCGGCGGCCTCCGGCACGACATCGTAGACGGCGACGAGGCGCGCGTCCGGCTGCGCCGTGATCGCCCGCGCGTGAAACGGCCCGATCACCCCCGCGCCGACGATGGCGAATCCGATCCTCTCCGCGTCCGGCATCGTCGGCGCGCCTGAGCGCGCGGCGATCGTTTCCTTCTTCGTTTTCTTGTCCCGGTCTTTGTCCTTCGCCTTTTCTTTGCTCTTTTTCGCCACTATGCCCTCCTGTTGTTCGTTTTTCCGGTTTTACGGCGCTGCCGCTTCCCACTGACGGCGCACGAACGCGAGCGCGCGGCGATGCTCGGTTGCGCGATCAATCGTCGCGGTGCCGCGCACCTCTTCACCGACCGTCGCGCGCCACCGCGCCTCGACGCTGATGGTGCCGGGATAGTCCATCGATTGCAAGGTCTGGAAGAAACCGGCGTAGTCGGTCGGCGCGCCCTCGCCCGGCGCGCTGCGATCCGCGTCTGCGACGTGCGCGTGCCACAGGCGATCCCCGGCGGCACGCATCCCGGCGAACCCCTCATCCTCGACGGAGATATGGTAGAGGTCCGCGAGCACGCCGATACCGGGCAGGCCGCGACCGCGCGCGAACTCGTTAGATTCCGCGACGGAGTTGAAGATGTTCGATTCCTTGCGGTTCAGCGGCTCGATGACGACCCGCACGTTGTGCCGCGCGCTCTGCTCCTCCACGTGCGCGAGGAATGCTGCCAGTTGATCCCCCGCCTCGGCGCGGTCGAAACCGTCGGGGATCGACCGCGCGCCGCCGCTCCCGAAGACGCAGATGCGCACGCCGATCTCGCCCATCCGTTGCAGGGCGGTGGCGGCGTACGCCCAGAGCGGCTCCCGCGCGACCTGCGGGCCGGTGATCGGCAGCGTCGCCGGGATGAAGACGTTGCACGCCTCGACGGGCAGACCGAGCGCGGCGATCTCGTGCGCGACGCGCCGGAACCCCGCCTCGTCCGGCGCGCTCATCAGCGTCCCGACCGTCAGTTCGATGTACG